>NZ_CP021081.1:2345000-2487500 GCF_003444775.1 Deinococcus ficus
ATCTGGTCCTCGATGGCCACGGCGTCCGGCTGGTACTCGGCGATCAGGCGGCTGACTTCCTCGTGGATGTACTGCAGGCGGCGGGGCATCAGCCAGGCGCTCTCGGTGGTCAGGCAGACGTGGTGCAGGTGACGGGCCTTGCGGACGTCGCCTTCGACGAGTCCGATGCCCAGGTTTGCCAGGCCAGGGTCGATGCCCAGAACGATCATGCCGCCCAGCATACGCCACCCAAAGGGCCGGGCCGGCGTGTTCGCGCCGGCCCAGTCGGGGTTCTTCGGGTGGGTTGGGGGGTCAGGCGCTGCCGCAGCCGCCGCTGCCTTCCCCGTCGGGGGACTGGGCGCCGTCGGTGCGGAAGGAGTGGCCGCAGCCGCAGTTGGAGGTGGCGTTGGGGTTGTGCACGGTAAAGCCGCCACCCATCATGTTCTCCACGAAGTCCACTTCGCTGCCGCGCAGCAGGGGCAGGCTCATGGGGTCCACGAGGAGTTTCACGCCGCGGTGGTGGACGATCAGGTCGCCGTCGAGTTCGCGGTCGTCGATGGCCATGCCGTACTGGTAGCCGCTGCAGCCGCCGCTCTTGATGAACACGCGCACGCCGGCGTTGTCCTTGCCGCTCTGTTCCAGGATGCCCAGGGCCTTCTGGGCGCCGAATTCGCTGATGGTGATCTCAGGGGTGGGGGTCACGCCCTGGGGTTCGGGAGTGGTGATCGCGGTCATGCGTGAAGCGTAACACCATTCGGGTAACAGAAAAGTGTCTACGGTTGTCTCTGCACGGGTTCTTCACCGCGGTTGTGCCGGGCGGCCAGGGCATGATTTCCGGACTCCCAGGGCGCAGCGGGTATTACATTCCTTGAGTGCCGTGCTGTTAAGATTGAGGCATGACGAACGCGTACGCCGAATGGTTCGAGCAGCTCCGGGCGGAGTACGGCGAGCAGCTCAAGGCCATGCCGCTGCCCGACGGTCTGCCCGAGCACCTGCAGAAGCTGATGGACCAGGGCGACCGCGAGGCCATCCTGTTCATGCTGAAAATCGCCTGGCAGCTCGGCGCGCAGGTCGGCTACGCCGCCGGCAGCCGCCAGGGCAGCCCCGAGGTGTCCTTCCTGCGCCCCACCACCGTCCAGGCCTGAGCCACTTCACACGGATCGCCGCCCCGCCCGGGTGCGGCGGTCCTTTTCTGCTGATGAATCTCAATGCGCGCCGGATCGTGGCGCGGCATGGCAGCCGACCTCTTCCTCGCCGGGCAGCAGGCCCCGAGCGGCCAGTTCGGTCAGGACCACGTGGGCCAGCCTGTGCAGAGCGTCCGGGTCGGCGGTGTCCAGGTCCAGCGCCGTGAGGTTCAGGCGCCGGGCCTCCCGGGCCAGGGCGAGTGCCAGGTCATCCATCCGCCCAGCGTACCCGGAGCACAAAGAGCGGTGCCCCAAGCCAGAAGGCCGGGGCACCGTAAGAAAGGAAAGCTCAGTCGTGCGAGTGCGTCACCTGGGGGGCGCCGACGGTGCGCTCCCGGGTGTTCATGCGGGCAATGCCGCGCACGATGGCCTTGGTCACGAAGAACGCGACGGCAGGCAGCACGAACACCAGGATCCACAGCACCGCGTTGGCGTTCCCGCTGGTGAGCATGCCGGAAGCGATCAGTTCGGGCTTGTAGCCGGCAAGCGACAGGACCAGCATGAACACCAGGAAGGCGACGCCCCAGGCGAGCCGGCGGGGGTGATCGGTGGGGTTTTCCGCGTAGTACATGTACTCGCGGGTGCGGTCCAGCAGCGGCACCAGGAACAGCAGGCCGATCGGGATGGCCGGGAAGACCATGGCGCCCACGAACTCGGCGGTGATGTGCCCGCCCAGCAGCTCGAACTCGAAGCCGGGAATGATCGCCAGGGCGCCGAAGATCCACAGCAGGTACCAGTCGGGCTTGATGTTGGCGATCGGGGTGGGGTCAGGCGGCCCGAAGAACTCCACCGGGTGTACGGGCACGAAGGCGCTGAAGAACAGCACGATGCCGGCGAACAGCAGAGCCAGCAGGATCATGATCGGGGTCTGCTGGGTGCTGAGCGGCACGCCCACGATCTTCTTGTACGCGAGGCGCTTGGCGTAGCCGGGCTGGGTGTGCTTCTGCTTGACCATGATCAGCATGTGCGCGCCGGTGGTGGCGAGCAGGATCATGGGGAGCAGCATGATGTGGTAACCGTAGATGCGGGGGATGACCTGCTCACCGGGGTAGTTCCCGGCGAAGGCGGCCTGCGCCAGCCAGTCGCCGACCCAGGGGACGGACTTGGTGATGGCGTACACGACGCCCAGGGTCTGGTAGGCGTAGTTGTCGTAGGGGAGGATGTAGCCGGTCACGGCGGTCAGGGCGCTGAAGATCAGCAGCAGCAGCCCGATCCACCAGTTGATCTCGCGGGGTTTCTTGAACGCGCCCGTGAAGTACACGCGCATCATGTGAATGATCGCGGACGCGACCATGATGTTCGCGCACCAGTGGTGCACGCGGCGCAGCATGTCCCCGAAGGGCATCGCGTTGATTTTCAGCGCGCTGTGGTAGGCGGCCGGGATCAGGTTGGGTTTGTCCGCGGTGCCCGGATCGAAGGAGTTCAGCACCAGGCTGTTGCTGGGCTCGTAGGAGAGCGCCAGCAGGATGCCGGTCAGGATCAGGATGATCAGGCTGAACAGGGTGATCTCACCCAGGAAGAAGCTGTGGTGAACAGGAAAGGCCTTGCGCAGGAACTTGTCGTTCAGGCGGCTGATGTGCAGGCGTTCGTCGAGCCACTGGTTCATGACAACAGCTCCTTCACCTTCTCGGTGTAATGCTGCCATTCCTCGTCACTGGGGTACCCGAACGGGCGGGTGAGGAAGAACCCGGTGGCGACCAGCTGGCCGCCCTCGATCTTCACGGGCAGCTGGGGCAGGGGGGCGGGGGGCGGTCCGCCGATGACCTTGCAGCCTTCGCGGGGCTCGTACTGCCCGGAGTGGCACGGGCAGTTCATGATGCTCTTGCCGCTGGGGGCCGTGCCGTTGTCCACGTTACAGCCGGCGTGCGTGCAGCGGTCGCCGTACGCCACGATCTGGCCGTTCACGGTGGCGTCCAGGTTGGTAGGGGCCTTCAGTTCACCTTCCGGGAACTTGAAGATTGCCAGGATGCTGGTGGGGTCGCCGTCCCGGATGACGGGCGCGCCGGTGGCGTCCTTGCCCATCGGCCAGGCGCGGGTGACCTGATCGCTCAGGTCGGCTTCGGTGACGGGCTGCCCGGCCTTCTCGCCGGCAGCGTGCACCAGGACGTCCCCGGGCATCGGGGGGGCTTTCTTGGGCGTGAGGCGGAACACGGGGTTCGCGCCGCCCAGGGTGCTCAGCAGGCTGACGGTGCCGACGGCGGCACTGGCGCCCAGCGCCACGTTGATGAACTTGCGGCGCGTCAGTTCCGGATCTTCGCGTTTGTAACGGGTCACTTCACTCTCTCCCTAAATTCTGTGCGGTGGGGCGGGGGCCGCTTACCAGGGGAACTCGCCGCTGGCGTCCTCGACGAGCACTTCGCCGTCCATGAAGAACTTCTTGTACAGCGCCAGCGACCCGGCGATGCCGAAGATGATCATGGCGGCGTAGAAGCCCTCGCGGGCAACGTCGGGCATGACCTGTTCCTTGGCGGCCCAGCCCTGGAAGTCGATGTTCATCTGGCGGACGAACAGGAAGCTGTAGATCAGGGTCACGGCAGTCGTGACGGCCATGCCGAGCATCGCGAGCGGGGTGGCGCGGACCTTGTGCACGCCGGGGTGCAGTTCCTTGCCTTCGGCCCAGACGCTGTACAGGCCGATGATGCCGTAGGTGAGCAGGACCATCAGGAAGCTGCCCAGCCAGATTTCCGGGAGTTTGAGGTCCTCGGGCACGAAGCGGCTGCGGTTTTTCAGGGCTTCGGGGTCGGCCTTGCCCTGGCCTTCGGCGACCTGGGCGGGCGTCAGGGGTTCTTCGATGTCGTTGCCCCAGGAGTGCAGCACGTAGTTCGCCACGGCGTACACCTCGTTGTCCTTGAGGTTGGGGAAGGCCGGCATGCCGCCCTTGCCGTTGGTAACGATGGTGTGCACGTACACCGGGTCCTTGACGATCTTCTCGTTGCCGGCGAGTTTGGGGCCCGCGCCGCCCTGGCCTTCGGCGCCGTGGCACCCGGCGCAGTTCGCGGTGAACACGGCCTTCCCGACCGTGGGGTACTCCTTGCTGATGTTGGCGACCACGGCCGGGTCAATCACCACGGGTTCCGGCGCCGTTTCCTTGTTGAACAGGAACAGCATGATCGTCCCCATGATGGCGGCCACCAGTAGGGCGACCAGAGGCATGACTGCGTCGTTTCTTTCCACGTTACCTATTCTCCCTCACGCGTGAAGTGGCCTTCCTTCGCCCGGTTGCGCATCGGACCAACCCGGGAAATTCTTCTTGAGAGCGGCCGAATCAGGGCCAGCATAGCACGGCCAGGACCGCGCCCAGAGGCCAATTCCTCCCGGAATGGTCACACTCTGGCAGTCTCTATCCTGCACCCTGACCGAGCGGTTAAATGTCCCTGGACCCCGGACTGCGTCCAGCAGAGGCCGGGGGTCTAGCGGGTGCGGCCGCCCCGGCCCGGCCGGCGCGGCGGTTCCCCCAGCGCCTTCAGGACCGGCCACAGGGCGTCGGCCAGGCGCAGCACGTCCCGGTTCTCCGGGTGTTCGCGCGGGTCCGTGCCGCCCCGCGACAGGCACGCCACCACCAGCGGCCGCGGCGTGTGCAGAATCCCGACGTCATGGTGCACGCCGCGCAGTTCCCCGCTCTTGCTGCCCAGGCGGTACAGCGGCTCCCCCGCCTCGTCCGCGGGCACGCGCCGGCCGATCAGGTCCCGCAGCTGCTGGCGTTCCAGGATGTCCAGCGCCAGCCGCGTGTGTGCCGGGTCCAGCAGTTCGCCGCGCACCAGGGCGCCCAGCAGGGCCGCCTGATCGCGGGCGGTGGTGCGGTTGCGCGCCCCGCGCCGCTGCGCCTCGTTCTGCTGCTCCGGCGGCAGCTGCAGCTTCCCGACCAGCCGGGTGCCGCTCAGGCCCTGAGCGGCCAGCCAGGCGTTCACGGCGTCCACGCCCAGCCTCCCGATCACGAGGTTCGTGGCGGTGTTGTCGCTCACCACGATCATCAAGGTCAGGACGTCCTGCCACGCCAGGTTCAGGCCCGGCAGCAGGTCGTGCAGCACCCCGGAGCCCGGCACGCGGTCTGCGGCGCCCAGGGTCACGCGGCCGGTCAGGTCCAACCGGCCCGCCTGCGCCTCCTGCAACGCCTGTACCAGCAGCGGCACCTTGATGGTGCTGGCCGCCGGGAACGCCTCGTCCGGCTGGTGCGAGCACAGCACCCGGCCCCCCAGGTCCGTGACGTGCAGCGCCACCTCGCCCGCGAAGCCGCTGGCGTGCAGCATCGCCAGGAATGCCGAGAGCTCCGCGGTGCCCGGGGGGCCCACCGGCTGCTCTACCGTCACTCGGGCAGGTCCAGGCCCGCCAGGGCCGCGAAGGGGTGCGCGGTGCCCACCGGCCGCAGCGTGCAGAAGGGCGGGCCGCCTTCCGGTTCCACGCGGTGCAGGCAGGTGGGGCACTCCGGGAAGGCCTGCTCGGTGTACGCCAGGTCCGGTTCCTGGCTGGGGATGCTCCACTCTCGGGCGCACCCGGCCCGGAAGGTGACCGGGCCGGCGGCCGGCGGGGCCACCCGCACGTTGGCGGCACCCTTGCGGGGTTTATTCAAGGTTGGCGATGCCCTCGCGGATGGCGTACAGCGCCGCCTGCGTGCGGTTGTTCAGCTGCAGTTTCGTGAAGATCTCCGACAGGCGGTTGCGTACGGTCTTCTCGCTGATGTCCAGGCGCAGGGCGATGTCCTGGTTGGAGAAGCCCTGCGCAAGCAGTTTCAGGATCATGGTCTCGCGCTCGTTCAGGTCGGCGTGTTTCTCGCTGGGCAGTTCCTCGCGCTTGTCGCGGAAGTCGTCCAGGACGTTCTGGGCCATGTCGGCGTCCAGCAGCGCCTCGCCGGACGCGACGCGGTTGATGGCGTCCAGCAGCGTGGCGGCGTCGGCGTCCTTGAGGATGTACCCGCGGGCGCCGGCCTTGACGGCCTCGAACACGTACCGGTCCTGGCGGTACATGGTGATCATGATGACCTTGGCCTTCGGGTCGATCTCCAGGATGCTCTGCGTGGCCTTCACGCCGTCGAGTTCTGGCATCTGGATGTCCATCAGGATCACGTCCGGGTGCGTGTCGGCGGCGTAGCGGATCGCCTCGCGGCCGTTGGACGCCTCCCCGATCACGCGCATGCCCTCGGACTCCAGCAGGCTCCGGATGCCCTGACGGAACAGGGCGTGGTCATCCACAAGCAGCACACGAATCATGCCCCGCAGTGTAAAGCAGACCGCGGCCCGGCTCCGGTCACGGGAGCGCGGCGCTTCGCGGCAAAGGCCACACCCCGCACCCGAACGGGGGCGGCGCCCCCGCACCCCACAGGCGGACGGTACACTGCGGGGCGTGATCACCTGGTTCGACGCGCTGCTCGTGACCCTCTGGGCCGCCCTGACCGCCCTGGGCGTCCGGCGGGGCCTGTCCGGCCTGATCTGGGGCCTGGGCGGGCTGGCGATCTGCCTGCTGCTGAACTCGGTGAGCGGGCACCCCTGGCTGAACCTGATCCTGGCCGGCGCGCTGGGCCTGGGCGTGGCCCTGGCCGCGCAGCGCTTCGTGGCCTCCCCGCTGGAAACGCCGCTGCACCTCGCGGCCGGCGCGCTCGGCGGCTTCCTGCTGGGCGGCGCGGTCGTCGCGGCCATCACGCTGGGCTTCCCGATGGACTACCGCGTCACCCCGCAGGGCCGCACGGCCTCCTACCCGTCGGCGAGCCTGCCGCCCGCGCTGTACGACGCGGTGCGCGACTCGGCCCTGAACGCGCAGTTCCAGGCGCTGTGGAACGCCGACTCCTTCCTGAAAACGCTGCTGGTGCCCGACCAGGCGAACACCTCCCGCCGCAACTGACCCCGCCGGGTCAGCCGGTCAGGTCCTCGGTGCCGGGCTGCGGGGCCGGCAGTTCCGGGTGGGGCGCCGCGTCGGCCCGCTGGCTGAGCACGGTGGCGACCACGACCAGCGCCCCGCCCAGCGCGCCGCGCAGCCCCACCCGCTCACCGATCAGCAGGAAGCTGAACAGCGTGGCCGTGACCGGCTCCAGCGCGTAGATCAGGCTGGCCTCGGCGGCGGTGACGGTCTTCTGGCCCACCGTCTGCATCAGGGTGGTGGCGGCCGTGGCGATCACGCCCAGGTACAGCAGCGGACCCCAGGCGGCGGCCGGGGGGACCGTCACGCCGCCCTGCACGAGCGCCCACGCCCAGGCGAGAACCGCCACCACGATCAGCTGCGCGAACGTGAACGGCAGCGCCGCGTGCCGGGGCGCCACCTGCTCCAGCGCGATGATGAAGGCCGCGTACGTGACCGCGCAGGCCAGCGCCCAGGCGTCCCCGGCCACGAACGCCCCGCCTTCCCAGGACAGCAGGCCCAGGCCCAGCACCGCCAGCGGCAGCGCCACCCACAGCGCGGCGGGCATGCGACGGCGCTGCGCGAACACCAGCCACACCGGGACCAGCACCACGCTGAGCGCCGTGAAGAACGCCGCGCGGTTGGCGCTGGTGGTCTGCAGCGCGATGGTCTGCGTGCCGTACCCGGCGACCAGCCACGCGCCGATCAGCAGGCCGTCCCGCCACAGGTCGCGGCGGGGCGGCCGCGGCGACACCGGAGCCCGGCGGCGACTCAGGGCCAGCACCGGCAGCAGCGCCACGGCCGCCACCGTGAAGCGCCACGCGATCAGTTCGGCCGGGTCCAGCAGCGCCCCGAGTTCCTTGACGACCGCGAAGGTGCTGCCCCACACGGCCGTGACCAGAATCAGCAGGAGAAGGCCGCGCGTGTGGGGGGTCAGGGACGTCATGAGGAGCAATTCTACGGGCGGCGCACCGGCGCGGCGTCCAGCCCAGTCAGGCAGGCGTGACGACCCGCACGCCGGCCGCCGTGAAGGCCGCGCGGGCCTCGTCCGGGGCGGCGTCCGTCACCCAGTGGCTGAGGTCCCCGGCGTGCGCGAAGGTGGCGAACCCCGGATGGCCCCACTTGCTGTGGTCCGCGATCAGGGCGGCGTGCCGGGCGCGGTCCAGGATGGCCGTTTTCAGTTGCGCTTCCACGAGGTTGCTGTTGGTCAGGGCAGGCGGGCCGGGGGGTGCCGCGTCGATGCTGGTGCAGCCCACCAGGAACAGGTCGTACCGGTAGCGGCGCACGGTGTCCAGCGCGTCCGGGCCGGTGAGGCTGTAAGTGCTGCCGTACACCTCGCCACCCACCACGTACAGGGGACACTCGCCGTTCAGCTCGTACGCGACGTCCAGGCCGTGCGTGACCACCCGCAGCGTGCGGGTGAGCTGCGGGGTGCGCCGGAGGGCCTGCGCGACGGCGCGGGCGGTGGTGCCGGCGTCCAGGTACAGGGTCATGCCGGGCGTGAGGAGGCCCAGCGCGGCCCGCGCGAGCCGGGTCTTGGCGTCCGGCTGCTGCTGTTGGCGGTCGCGGTACTGCTGGTCCTGGTGCTCGGCGGGGGTGGGGGTGGCGAGGGCGGCGCCGCCGTGGACCTTGCGGATCAGGCCGCGACCGGCGAGGGTGTCGAGGTCGCGGCGGGTGGTGGCGCCGCTCACGCCCAGCGCCTCGGTGAGGGCGGTGGTGCGCTGCGGGCCGCGTTCAGCCAGCAGGTGCAGGATGCGTTCCAGGCGTTCCTCGGCGAGGGGGGCGGTCATTGCTGCTCATGATAGTGCAGCTTCACGCGTATTTGCTCAGTTCTGCTCACAGGCGGAATGACGGCAGGTGGAGTGGACCCGATCCAAGCAGTGTCAACAGAAGCAGTCTGGCACGACGTATTACTTCCATCTGTCGCCGCGAACGTGCCTGAAACACTCCGGGTTGAATGAAGGAGGGCCTCTTGCAGTGGCCCACTCGTGAGCATATGATCTTTATCAATCAAAATTGCTCAGGATTCGTCAGGATCTGCTCAGTCCGGCGCGTCCGGGCCCAACGCGCCTGACCCCGCTCCGTCGGGAGAGGAGAGGAATGCAAGAGCTTCCAGCCCAACTGATCCGCCTGAACGCCACCGCCCACAGCAAGAACGACGCCATCACCCAGGTCGCCGGCCTGCTCGCCACCCACGGCTACACCGACCCCGCCTACCTGCAGGGCATGCTGGACCGAGAAACCCAGGCGAACACCTACCTGGGCAGCGGCATCGCCATTCCCCACGGCACCCCCGACACCCGCCACCTGATCCGCCAGACCGGCATCGCCGTGCTGCAACTTCCCCAGGGGGTCGCCTGGGGCGAGGGTGGCGAGACCGTGCGGCTGGTCGTGGGCATCGCCGCGGCCAGCGACGAGCACCTGGACCTCCTGCGGCGCCTGACCCGCGTGCTGGCCGACGACGCCCTGGTCGAGCGGCTCTCCACCACCAGCGACCCCGCCGAGCTCCAGCGGGCCCTGACCGGGCAGGCCAGCACCCCCACGCCGGCCGCACCCGCCACCCCGGCCCTCGCCCACACCGCGCAGGTCACGCTGCCCAACCCGCTGGGCATGCACGCCCGGCCCGCGACCGCCCTGGCGAACCTGGTGAAGGGCCGCGGCGCGCAGGTGCGCCTGAGCCGTGAGAACGGCGAGAGCGCCAACGCCACCCGCATGATGGAGGTCCTCGCCCTGGGACTCACGCGCGGCACGACCTTCACCGTCAGCAGTGACGACGAGGCCACCCTGCGCGCCGTCACCGACGCCATCCGCGCAGGCCTGGGCGACGACCTGAGCGCCGGAGCCGCCACGCCCGCCGCCCACCGCGACCCGGACTGGGTGCCCGCGCAGATCGGCGCCATGGTGGAAGGTGTGCCTGCCGCCGACGGGCTGGTCGTGGGCCTGACCCGCCAGCACGCCCCGAAAGCCATCGAGGTGAGGGATGAGCCGGGCGACCCGGTGGAGAACGCCGCGAAACTGGACGCCGCGCTGAAGGCCGCCGCGGCCGAACTGGAGGACGTGATCGCGGACGTGGGCGCCAGGTTCGGGGCGGACAAGGCCGCGATCTTCCGCGCGCACGCCGAACTGCTGGCCGACGAGGGCACCGTGCAGGACGCCGTGGCGCACGTGCTGGACGGGCACGGCGCCGCCTGGGCATACCGGCAGGCCACCGAGGGCCGCATCGCGCAGCTGCAGAAGCTGGACGACCCCACGCTGGCCGGCCGGGCCGTGGACCTCAGCGACGTGCAGCGCCGCGTGCTGCGCCACCTGCTGGGCATCCACGAGGACAGTGCGCCCCAGGCGGCCGGGCCGGTGATCCTGCTCGCGCCGGACCTGACGCCCAGCGACACCGCCCGCCTGGGCCCGGACTCGCTGCTGGGCTTCGTGACCGCGCAGGGCGGCCCGACCAGCCACACCGCGATCATCGCCCGCGGCCTGGGCCTGCCGGCCGTGGTCGCCGCGGGTAGCGGGCTGCTGGACGTGCCGGACGGCACGCCCGCCATCCTGGACGGGCAGGCCGGGCGCCTGTACCTGAACCCCACCGACGCCGACGTGCAGAGCGCCCGCGAGCGGCAGGCGGTGCTGCACGAGCAGCGCGAGGCCGCCCGCGCCGCCCGCCACCAGCCGGGCGCCACCGCGGACGGCGTGCGGGTGGAGGTGGCCGCGAACATCAACCGCGCCGCCGACGCCGCGCAGGCCCTGGACGCCGGCGCCGAGGGCGTGGGCCTGATGCGCACCGAGTTCCTGTTCCTGGAACGCGACAGCGTGCCGGGCGAGGCCGAGCAGGAAGCCGAGTACCGCGCCATGGCCGCCGCGCTCGGGGACCGTCCGCTGATCATCCGCACGCTGGACATCGGCGGGGACAAGGAGGTGCCGTACCTGGGCCTGGCCCGCGAGGACAACTCCTTCCTGGGCCTGCGCGGGATCCGGCTGTGCTTCGAGCGGCCGGACCTGTTCCTGCCGCAGCTGCGCGCCGTGGCCCGCGTGGCGAAGGACCACCCGAACGTGCACCTGATGTTCCCCATGATCAGCACCCTGGAGGACTTCCGCCGCGCCCGCGCCATCCTGGACAGCGTGCGTGAGGACGTGGGCGCCCCCCGCATTCCGCTGGGCGTGATGATCGAGGTGCCGTCGGCCGCCCTGATCGCCGGTGAACTGGCGAAGGATGTGGACTTCTTCAGCGTGGGCACCAACGACCTGACGCAGTACACCCTGGCGATGGACCGCCTGCACCCGCAGCTGGCCCGCCAGACCGACGCCATGCACCCCGCCGTGCTGAAACTCATCGCCCTCACCGTGGACGCCGCCGAAGCGCACGGCAGGTGGGTGGGCGTGTGCGGCGGCGCCGCCGGGGACGAGGTGGGCGCGCTGGTCCTGACCGGGCTGGGCGTGAAGGAACTGTCGGTCAGCACGCCGCAGGTGCCGGGCGTGAAGGCCGCGCTGCGCGCCCACCGCATGGCGGACCTGCGCGAGCTGGCCGCGCGGGCCCTGGCGCAGCCGGACGCGCAGGCCGTGCGGGACCTCGTGCGGGCCGGGGGCCGGGCATGACCGGCGTGGTGACCGTCACCCTGAACCCCGCCCTGGACCTCACCGTGCACGCCGCCGGCTGGCAGCGCGGGCAGGTGAACGCCGGGCAGGGCATGCACCTGGCCGCCGGGGGGAAGGGCGTGAACGTCGCCAGCATCCTCGCGGACCTCCGGGCCGGCCAGGGCGAGGGCGTGACCGCCACCGGTCTCCTCGGTGACGAGAACCCGGAACGGTTCGAGACGCTGCTGCGCGACAAGGGCATCCGCGACGCGTTCCTGCGCGTGCCCGGCCCCACCCGGGTGGGCGTGAAGCTGGTGGACCCGGCCGCGCAGGAGACCACCGACATCAACCTGCCCGGCCTGACCGCCACACCGCAGGACCTGGCTGCCCTGGACGCCCGCCTGGACGAGCTGAGCGCCGATCACGGCGCGTTCGTGCTGGCGGGGAGTCTCCCGCCCGGCGTGGACGCCGACGTGTACGTCCGCTGGGTGGAGCGGCTGCGGGCGGCGGGGCGCTTCGTGGCGGTGGACACCAGCGGCGCAGCCCTGAGTGCCGTGCTGGCCGCCCCGGTCCTGCCGAACCTGATCAAACCGAACGAGCATGAACTCGCCGCCGCGCTTGGCCGCGACCTGCCCACCGAGGACGCCCTGCTGGCCGCCGCGCACGACCTGCTGGGCCGGGGCGCGGACGTGGTCGCCGTCTCCCGTGGGGAGCAGGGGGCGCTGCTGGTCAGCCGCGCCGCCACCGTGCGCGCCCGCCCGCCGCGCGTGCCGGTCGTGTCCACCGTCGGCGCGGGGGACGCGATGGTCGCCGGGCTGGTCAGCGCGCACCTGGACGGCCTGAGCCTGCCGGACGCCGCGCGCCGCGCCACGGGCTTCAGCGTGGGCACCATCACCCGCCTGGGCGCGCACCTGCCGCCCCGCGCCGAACTGGACACCCTGACCGCGCAGGTCGAAGTCACCCTTCTCTCCGAGAACAAGGAGTTTCAGCATGGCTAATCTGGTCGCCGTTACCGCCTGCCCCACCGGCATCGCCCACACCTTCATGGCCGCCGAGGCGCTGCGCCGCGCCGCGCAGGCCGCCGGGCACGTCCTGCGCGTGGAGACGCAGGGCAGCGTGGGTGCCCAGGACGCCCTGAGCGCCGCGGAGATCGCCGCGGCCGACGCCGTGATTCTCGCCGCGGACGTCGCCGTGGACGAGGCGCGCTTCGCCGGGAAACCCATCGTCCGCGCCGGCACGAACGACGCGATCCGGAATGCCCCGGCCCTGATCGCGCAGGCGACCGGCGGCGCGCCCGTCACCCCGGCGGCGCCGGCCACGCCAGCCCAGGCCACCCCGGCCCGGGGCGCCGCCGGGGACCGTCCGCTGAGCGTGGTGGGCGTCACCTCCTGCCCCACCGGCATCGCGCACACCTTCATGGCCGCCGAGGGCCTGGAGGGCGGCGCGAAGAGCCTCGGGTACCGGGTGAAGGTGGAGACGCAGGGCAGCGTGGGCGCCGGAAACCCGCTGAGCGCGCAGGACATCGCGGAGGCGGACGTGGTGATCATCGCCGCCGACACGAACGTGGATCTCGCCCGCTTCGCTGGGAAGCGCGTGTACCAGACCGGCACGAAACCCGCCATCAAGGACGGCGCGGCGGTGGTGCGCACGGCCCTGAGCGAGGCCGGCGTGTACGGCGCCGCGGGCGCGGGGACGGCGGCCGGCAGCGGGGATTACGTGGCGGACGCCGCGGCCGCGAAGGCCGCGAAGAACGCCGGGGTGCCCAGCTTCTACAAGCACCTGATGACCGGCGTGTCGCACATGCTGCCGCTGGTTGTCGCGGGCGGCCTGCTGATCGCGCTGGCGTTCGCGTTCGGCGGCATCAACGCCGAGGGGCCGTTCGCGCAGGCGCTGATGAAGATCGGTGGGGGCAGCGGCGCGTTCGGGCTGTTCGTGCCGGTCCTGGCCGGGTTCATCGCGTTCTCCATCGCGGACCGGCCCGGGCTGGCGCCGGGCCTGGTGGGCGGCATGATGGCCATCGCCACCGGCAGCGGTTTCCTGGGGGGGATCCTCGCGGGGTTCATCGCCGGGTACTTCACCCGCTGGCTCAACCGCAGCCTGAAACTGCCCCGCACCCTGGAAGGTCTGAAGCCCACGCTGCTGCTGCCGCTGCTGGGCACGCTGGTCACGGGCCTGCTGATGATCTTCGTGATCGGCCAGCCGGTCTCGGCCGCCCTGACCGCCGCCACGAACTGGCTGAACAGCCTGGGCAACACCAGCGCGGGCCTGCTGGGCGCCGTGCTGGGCGGCATGATGGCCTTCGACATGGGCGGGCCCATCAACAAGGCCGCGTACACCTTCAGCACCGGCCTGATCGACTCGAAGGTGTACGGCCCGATCGCCGCAGCCATGGCGGCCGGCATGACGCCCCCCATCGCGCTGTTCCTGGCGACGCTGCTGTTCAAGAACCGCTTCACCGCCGACGAACGCGAGGCCGGCAAGGCCGCCGGGGTGCTGGGCATCAGCTTCATCACGGAAGGCGCCATTCCGTTCGCGGCCCGTGATCCGCTGCGCGTGATTCCGTCCCTGATGGCCGGGTCGGCGGTCGCCGGGGCAATCAGCATGGCGGCCGGGTGCCTGCTGCGCGCGCCGCACGGCGGGATCTTCGTGCTCGCCATTCCGGGCGCGGTGACGAACCTGCCCATGTACGTCGTGGCGATCCTGGCCGGCACGCTGGTCAGCACGGTGCTGCTGGGCGTCCTGAAACGCCCCGTGGAACAGGAGGTCGCGCCGGTGGTGCAGGACGCCGTGGCCGCCGACTGAACGAGGAAAGAAGGCAAGCGGCGGGGGCCGAAGTCCCCGCCGCCTACTTACACAGCGCGGTCGTGCAGACGTCCACGGTGGCCGAGGTGGCGCCGGCCTTCACCACGAGTTTCAGGGTGAGCTGGCCGTTCTCCCAGGCGTAGCTGTCGCCGGTGGTGGCGCCCAGACTGCCCAGGGCCACTTTTTTCAGACGGTTGCGTTCGTCCACCCACCAGTCGCGGTACAGGGCGGGTTCGGTGGCGGCCGGCAGCGTCAGGGTGAGGGTGTCGCCGGGGCGGCGGTCGGTGAAGCCCAGGCGCAGGTGCGTGCTGGCCCCCGTGGGCGTGGCCGCGTACGCCTCGCCGAGCCGGACGGTGGTGGAAAAGCTCTTGAAGGCGTCCGGGGTGCCGGTCAGGGAGACCGCGTCGCCGCGGGCGTTCGTGGTGAGCACCGGGCCGATCTTTCCGCCCTGCACGTCCTCCAGCCACAGCCGGGCATACTCGCCGGCGCACACGCCGGCATTCCAGGCGGCGTCAAAGGTGCAGTCCGGCGCACCCCTGAGCAGGGCGCTGCCGGTCACGGTCAGGCCGGCCGTGCCGGTGACGGTGCCGTCTGCATCGCGGAAGGTGGCGGCCTTGTCGCCGTCCTTGTCGGGTTTCGGGGCGGGCAGGTACACGCGGGCGCTGCCGTCCAGCCACGTGAGGCCGCTCGCAGCGTTCTGGGGGTTGAGGGCGAAGGCGTTCGCGGTCAGGTAGCCCAGGCCGCTGGCGGGCCGGACGGCGTTGGGCGTGAAGGCGCCCAGGGCGGTGCCCCGCACGGTGACCAGCCCGTCGTAGAACTGGAAGCCGCGGATGGGGAAGCTGGCGTCCCAGGGGCGCGGCAGGCTGCGGCCGCCCTCGCCTGTGGCCTCCCAGCTCTCCGGCTGGCCCAGGTTGGCGGTCTCGCCGAGCAGCAGGCCGCCGTCCAGGCCGCTGCGGTGGGCGGCGAAGGTGACGCCCACGCCGTTGTCGGCGAGCACGCTGCCGCTCAGGGTGAGGTCCTGGCCGCGCAGCCACGCGCCGTGGTCACGGTTCTTGTACGCGGTCAGGCGCGTGAAGTGGGCCGGCACCGGCGCGGATTTCGGGTCGGCGGGCGTGGTTACGGGCGCGTACCAGGTGGCTTGTGTGGTGCCGTCCGGGCGGGGGCCGTTGTCCACGTCCAGGCCGCGGTCGGTGCCGTGCGCGACGTTGCGATCGAAGGTGCCGAGCGGGGTGCGGCGGGGCCAGATGTCGGCGCCGTGCGCGGCGCCCAGGCCGGTGGGGTGTTCGGGCAGGGCGTACCAGAAGCCCACGCCCTGCACGCCGGCGGCGACGTTCCCGCTGACGGTGTTGGCGGGGTTGGTGATCCAGTACGCGGCGGCGCGCGCGTCGCTGGGCAGCAGGGCCGTCTCGCCTTTCTTGCTGTCGGGGCGGCGGACCAGGGTGACGAGGTTGCCGGTGATGGTGGTGCCGGTCTCGTCGCCGTCTTCCAGGAAGATGCAGTGGCCCAGGGTGTTGTAGGTGACGTTGTCCTGCACGCGCAGGTCGCGGGTGCCGTGCACGGTGACGCAGCGGTTGAAGCTGGCGTGCACGCTGTTGCTCCGGAAGTACGAGTTCGGCTGGCTGCCCAGCTGGTGGAAGTGCATGGGGTAGCGGCGCAGGACGCCGCGCTGGCCCACGCGGGTGAATTCCACGCCCTGCACGCGCGCCTCGCTTCGGCCCATGACCATGGTGTTGGCGCCCAGGCCGGTGGCGCTGGCGTCCTCGCTGGCGGCGATCACGATGTTGCGGGTCAGCAGGCCCACCTCGGCGCGTTCGGACAGGGTGAGGCCGGCGTGGGTGGTGTCCTGCGCCCAGTGCGTGTACTTCAGTGGTGTGGCGAGGGTGACGGTGTTTCCGCTGACGCGCTGCACGACGACCTGTTCGGTCTGCGCGGCGTTGAAGTCGGTGGTGGCGAGGGTCAGGGTGTCACCGCCCACCCAGTCGGGCGCGGCCTCCAGCGTCAGGGTGCTGCTGCCGGCCGGCGCGGTCTGGGACAGGCGGGTCCAGGGGAGGCGGGGCGCGCCGTGCAGTTCCAGGGTGCCGTCCATCACGGCGATCACGCGGTCACCCATGCCCATCACGTCCTCGCCGGGGCGGGCGTCGGTCAGGGTGATGCGGGCGTGCTGCGTGAAGGGACGGGCTTCCGTGCCGATGCGCAGTTCGCCGTGCACCATGAGCCACTCGGCGCTGAGGGTGAGGTCCTGGCGGCCGAATTCCAGGGCGCTGCCGGCGGGGATGGTCAGGCCTCCCAGGGCGGGCGGACTGACGTCCAGCACCACGCGTTTGCCGGCGGGCAGGGTCACGTCCGCGCCGGCGGCGGGGAGCGTGCCGCCCCAGGTGGCGGGGTCGCTCCAGTTTGCGGACTGGGTGGCCGGGGTGGTGGGGGCGGGCGTGCCGGGCGCCGTGGGGGCGGAGGGGGGGGCACTACCGTCCGTGCAGCCGCTGAGAAGCAGCGCGGTCAGGAGGGGCAGGGCGCAGCGAAGATGGGCCTGACGCATGAAGACACGGTAAAGGAGTGGCGGCAGCCTGTCCGTCGTAAATGCCACGGTCCAGGCTTCATTAACTCATTGATCTCATTATGTGTGGAATACTTTATGAGAAGGAGTTCGCATGAACAGTCACGACAACCCCCTGCACGTCGCCTGGATCGAAGACCCTCTCCCCCGCTGGCCCGGCCGGCTCGGCCTCACCATCGCTCCCGGCAAGAAGGGACGCGGCACCGACCTGCACCATGACCGGGACCTCGCCACCGACTTCCACACCCTCCGCGCCGCCGGCGTGACACGCCTTGTGAACCTGATGGAACCCGGCGAGATGCGCCGCTGGCAGATGCACGACTACCACCCGCAAGCCGCCCGCGCCGGACTGAGCGTCACGCCCTTCCCCATCCCCGACGTGAACGTCCCCAGCGACCCCGCCGCGTTTCACGCTCTGGTTCTTGACCTGCACGCCCGCCTGAACGCCGGGGAGACGGTGGTCGTCCACTGCCTGGGCGGGCTGGGCCGCAGCGGCATGCTCGCCGCCTGCCTCCAGGTCCACGACGGAATGACTGCCGAAGAGGCCATCGCCCTCGTGCGCCGCTGCCGCAGCCCGAAAGCCGTGGAGGCCCGCCAGCCGCAGTTCGTGCAGCACTACGCCGAAACCGTCACCCGGGCCGCCCCCCGGTAAAGGAGAATCAGCCATGCCCGCCCCCCTCTCCGACCACAACCTGATCCTCGACACCGACAGCTACAAGAGCAGCCACTACCTCCAGTACCCGGGAGGCACCACGCGGCTGTTCAGCTACCTCGAATCCCGCGGCGGCAAATACCCCACCACCCGCTTTTTCGGGCTGCAGTACATCCTCGACCAGTACCTCACGCGCCGCGTCACTGCCGAGATGGTCGAGGAAGCCCGCACGCTGATCGAAGCGCACGGCGAACCCTTCCCCTACGACGGCTGGATGCGCGTCGTGAACGTCCACGGCGGGAAGCTCCCCCTGGAAATCCGCGCCGTGCCCGAAGGCACGAACGTCCCCATCCACAACATCCTGATGAGCTGCACGAACACCGACCCGGAACTCCCCTGGCTGGTCGGCTGGTTCGAGACCATGCTGATGCGCGTGTGGTACCCCACCACCGTCTGCACCCAGAGCCACGCCATCCGCGAAATCATCAAAGAAGCCCTGGACAAGACCAGCGACCGCGCCGCCGAGGAACTTCCCTTCAAACTCCACGACTTCGGCAGCCGCGGCGTCAGCAGCCGCGAAAGCGCCGGCCTGGGCGGCCTGGCGCACCTCGTGAACTTCCAGGGCAGCGACACCCTCGAAGCCCTGCGCGTCGCCCGCAACCACTACGGCGCCGACATTGCCGGGTACAGCATCCCCGCTGCCGAACACAGCACCATCACGTCCTGGGGCAAGGAACACGAGGTCGAGGCGTACCGCAACATGGTCCGTACCTTCGGCAAACCCGGCGGCATCTACGCCGTCGTGTCCGACAGCTACGACCTCAAACATGCCATCAACGTCCACTGGGGCGAAACCCTGAAAAAAGAAGTCATCGAGAGCGGCGCCACCCTCGTCGTCCGCCCCGACAGTGGGGATCCCCCCGCCATGGTCCGCCTCGCCGTCAAGGCCCTCGCCGCCAAGTACGGCACCACCGTGAACAAGAAGGGCTACCAGGTCCTCAACCACGTCCGCGTCATCCAGGGTGACGGCATCAACGAGGACACCATCCGCCAGATCCTCCAGAACCTCCTCATCGACGGCTTCTCCGCCGAGAACGTCGCATTCGGCATGGGCGGCGCCCTGCTCCAGAAAGTGGACCGCGACACCCAGCGCTTCGCGTACAAGGCCAGCGCCGGCCTCATCGACGGCGCGTACCGCGGCATCTACAAGGATCCCGTCACCGACCCCGGCAAACGCAGCAAGGACGGCGTGCTGGACCTCGTGCTGGAAGACGGCCGCATGACCACCCGCGCCTACTACACCTTCGACACCGACTTCCCCGGCAGCCTCATGCGCACCGTGTACAAAGACGGCGAACTGACTGTCCGGGACACCCTGGACGACATCCGGGCGCGGGCCTGACATGAACGCCCTGGAACCCCTCCTGCCCGTGTTGCAGACGCTGGAGCCGCTGGGGTTGCCGACGGCGGCGTTGCAGGGCTGGTACGCGTACGCGAATCAGAAGCAGGCGGCCCGGCTGGCACAGCATCTGGGGGACGAGTTGCAGCTTGTGAACCAGCGCCTTGCTCACCGTGTGGACCACGCGTACCTGCGTTCGGACGCCTTTCAGGCGAACGTGGTGCAGGCCGTGAGGGCGGCGGAGGTCGCGGAGTCCGACGACAAGCTGCGGTTCATCGCGCGGGCGCTGGCGGGCTGCACGCTGAGCTTTCCCACGCCGCAGGTGGACAAGGCGCAGACCCTGCGGATCATCGAGGGCCTCTCGGACCGGGAGTTGAGGGTGTTCGTCGAGTATTTCAGCATCCTCGATCCCATCGATCCGTACACCTCTCTGGTTCCTATAGATACCCAGGTCACAGTCCAGGGCCTGTCTCGTCAGGAGTTCGTGACGTCCCTGCTCGGTCTGCAACAACTGGGGCTGCTGTCGAAGGAACCCCTCACGGACCGGGACGGCGAGTGGCGGGACACCCCAGCCCGTTCCGGCCCCGGCTTCGCGTGGAAACTCACGGGCCTGGCGCGGCAGGTGGCGGCGCTGGGTCAACTGGAAGGAGAGTTCTGATGAATCTGTTCGGCGTGAATCTTCCGCCGCTGGTCCTGGACCTTGCGGGCGGATTCTGTGTCCTGGTCAGCCTGTACTACCTGTGGTCGAAGTCCAGCACGTACTGGCACTGGTCGAACCTGTCGCTTCTGCCTTACTTCCTGCTGTTCCTCAGCGGCGGGCAATGGATGCTGGCCGGGTTGCAGGTGACGTACCTGCTGTTCGGCGTTCACGGGCTGTACCTGTGGCACCTGGAGCGCCGCCGCGCGCGGGGCGAGATCCGGTTCAACGAGCCGCTGTGGTACGGCGTGACCTGGGCTGCCAGCCTGGGCATCTTCGCGTACACGGTGGCGGTCACGGATTTCACGGTCGGGTGGAACTGGGTGCAGTTCACGGCGGTGACGCTGGCGCTGGTGGCGAATTTCGGCACGACCCGGCAGTGGGCGTGGTCGTGGCCGGTGTGGATCGTGGTGAACGCCGTGCAGGCGGTGCTGTTCTGGCAGACGGGGTACTGGGTGCTGTTCGCCCTGCAGTTCGTGCTGGCGGGCATGAGCGTGGTCGGCTGGCGGGCGTGGCGGCGGGACGACGCGCGGGCGGTGGCGCTTGCCTGAGTTCCGGCACGGGCTGGTGATCGGGAAGTTCGCGCCCTTCCACCGCGGGCATCAGCTGGTGCTGGACCGGGCCCTGGCGGCGTGCGACCGGGTGAGCGTGTGGGTGTACTCCCGCCCGGACTTCCCGGACATGCCGTCCCCGGTGCGGCGCGGCTGGGTGCGGGAGGTGTACCCGGCGCGGCTGTACCCGCAGCTTCAGCTGCTGCCGGACGCCCCCAACCCTCCCCTGAACGGCAAACCGGACGGTGTTCACCGGGCGTACGTGCGCACGGTGCTGGACAGCTGGGGCGTGCAGCCCGACGCAGTATTTACCTCCGAGGCATACGGGGACGCCCTGGCCGAAGATCTCGGGGCAGCGCACGTGATGGTGGACGCGGCCCGGGCCGCCGTGCCGGTCAGCGGAACGCAGCTGCGCGCGGACGTGCACGCGCACCGGGGCTTCCTGGACCCGGCCGTGTACGCGCACTTCGTGAAGCGGGTTGTGCTCCTGGGCGCCGAGAGCACCGGGAAAAGCACCCTGACCCGGGCGCTCGGCGAGGCCTTCGGGACCACCTGGGTGCGGGAGTACGGCCGGGACGTGTACGAACGCGAGAACGGCCTGCTCACGCCGGAGCACTTTCTGGAAATCGCGCTCGGCCACCGCGCTCTGGAGGACGAGGCCGCCCGGACGCCGGGCGTGCACCGCTGGGTGTTCAGTGATACGAACGCCGCGACCACCCTGATGTGGTCTTACCTGCTGACCGGCACCGCCCTGCCGGACCTGCACGCCCTGGCCGACGCCTGCCGGGACCGGTACGCCCACGCCTTCCTGTGCGGCACCGACCTTCCGCACGAGCAGGACGGCTGGCGGGCCAGCACCGAGGTCCGCGCCGTGCAGCAGGCGTTCATCCGTCAGGACCTGGGCACGCGCGGCGTGCCGTACCAGCCGGTGTCCGGCAGTGTGGAGGCCAGGATCACCCAGGTGCGCGCAGCTCTGACGCCCTGACCGCCCTCAAGTTCAGGTCCGGGCAGGGTGCCGGAAGGTTTCCCGGAAGCGCTGCCCGGCATCGGGTTCGCCGTAGCTTTCCAGCGGACCATGCGGCGTTTCCACCCAGGCATGCCCGGTGATTCCGCCCGGGGTGCGGGCCACGCCACTGACGAACACGGCCGGAAATCCATAGCGCCGCAGGGCGCGGCTGGTCGCGTAGGCGCGCGGCACGCATACGCCCACCCGGGACTGCCGGGGGTACAGCAGCCGCGTCCACCAGCGGACGGCGCCAACAATGTGTTCAACGGTGATTGGGGACGGCTCGGCGTACCGGGCAGTGGGCCCCGCCTCCAGGAAGGCGCGCGGGTCCTGACGGGTCCTCCAGGCCCGGTGGGCGCTCAGGACATCCGGCAAGGTGCGCGGCAGCCAGGGCAGAAGGGCAGGCAGGGTAAGAAAGCGGTCGCGCCACACACGGGCGCGGGTGGGCCGGGCAGTATTCGCTCCGTCGGCGTCGATGCCGCGCATCAGGGTGTCGCGCGTGTCCGGCGGGCCGTACCCGTAGGCCTCCCGGCCGGGGTGGCAGACCCTCCGGAAGGCGGCCCAGGTGCCGCTCGCGCCGAGCTGCGCGGCGCGGTGGGCCAGCTGGTCGTCGGTGAGGCCGTGGCGGGTCATCAGGGTGTGCAGATCGGTGAAGTCCGCGGGTTTCAGGCCGCCCTGGTCGCCACCCCAGCTGCGGTTCAGGATCAGGGCGATCAGGGCGCGGTCCACCGGGGCGGGCAGGTGCAGCGGCAGGCCCTGCCAGTCGTGGACCCGGGCGTCCGCCCACAGGGCCTGGGTGAGGGCCTGCACCTGGGCGCGGGAGCCGATCAGCCAGGCGACTGGGTAGCGGTGCAGGTCCAGGCGGACGTGCCCGCTGGGGCTGTAGAGGTGCGCGGTCTCGTGCGTCCACAGGCGCGGACGGGTGTGATGGTCGTCGGTGGTCCACCCGAGTTGCTGGCCCAGCCTGACAGCGCGGGCGGTGAGGGCAGCGTCGTCGGGGATCAGAAGGTCCACGTCGCCGTAGTAGCGTTCGCCGGGCGTGGCGTACTCGAATTCGGCCAGCGCGAAGCCCTTGAGGGGCATGACGGGAATGCCCGTGCCGGTCCAGGCGGCCAGGAGCGCCCGCAGTTCGCGGCGGATCACGCCGTGCCGCAGGGCCTGGTTCATGTGGTCGGCACGCAGGTCGCCCCGGAGAGGGTGCGTGAGTGGGAGGCGGGCGAAGGCGTACCCGCCGAGGTTCAGGGCGCGAATTAGGGGCAGGTCGGCGGGGCCCAGCTGGGCGGGGTCGCCGGTGATCAGGGTGCGCAGCAGATCGGGCGGGGTGATGGGGGTCACGGAGGGTCCTGGGGGCCGGGGCCGGTCATCGTGCCTTCACTGTAGCGGCCGGGCCGGCGGGGCCGGTGCCCGGCACACTGGTCAGGTGGACCAATCCGACATGGGCGCAGGTGGTATGACTGGAGGCGTCCCCGCGCGTGCCGGGACCCTGCTGGACGCCCCTTCCCGGACCTGACGACAGACTCAAGAGGGGATGGCGTTCTCCTCACCGACGCGTCAGCCCGCACCGGCACAATCAACACGCAGCCCGCCTGCCCTGGAGCCCTGATGACCCGCACCCCTGCCCGCCCCCTTCTAACCCTGACGGCCCTGCTGCCCCTGTGGGGCGCCGCGGTGGCGGGTCCGGCCGTGCCGTCCGGGAAGGGAACGGCGGCCTTGAAGGTGGTGGCGTCGGTGAGCGAGTCGCGGACGGTGACCTCGCCGGACGGCCGGGGGAGTGGCAAGGTGACGTTCACGCTCCAGATCGTTCGGGACGGCGCGAATGCCTACGCGACCACGCGCGTGGCCTATGACGTGCCGCGCGTGGCGTTCGGAACGGGGTTCAGCCATCTGCTGCCCGCCCTGAAGAGCGACCGGCCGCTGTCCATGAGCAACCCCCGGCAGACGCTGGCCTTCCCCCTGGATGCGGCGCGCCCGGTACTGAAGACGGCGTGGCGCAGCCCGGACCTGATGGCGGGTACGGCCGTTCCGGCGCAGCTGTGCGCGGCGGCGCAGCTGAACCTGCAGTTCAACGGGCCGTTCCCCTTCGCGCCCACCGCGACCGACGACGGGCCGGCGATGAAACCGGCGGTCATCGAGTTGCAGGTCTGCGAGACCCGCAAGGGATGACGGCAGAAGGCGGCGGGCGGCCCCGAGGGGGCCGCCCGCCGTCCTTGTCCGGGGTCAGGCCTCGGCCTCGGCGGTCTGCTCGGCGGCCTGAGGTTCAGGCTGCGGGTCGAAATCGTCGCGGGCGCGTTCCACCAGGGTGAGGATGTCGTAGGTGGCGACCAGCGTGTCGTCCTGGTTGCGGATCTCGGCGTGCCACTCGACGACGCCGGTGGGGCGATTCTCGCCGGGGCGCAGGTCCTTGCGGATCTTGCGTTTGCAGGTCAGGCGGGTGCGGATGGTGTCGCCGATCCCGACCGGCTCGACGAAGCGCAGGTTTTCCAGGCCGTAGTTCGCCAGGACCGGGCCGGGCGCGGCGCTCACGAACTGTCCGGCGGCGGCGCTGATCAGGAAGTACCCGTGCGCCACGCGTTTGCCGAAGATGCCTTCCTTGGCGCCGATCTCGTCCACGTGGGCGTAGAAGTGGTCGCCGGTCAGGCCGGCGAAGTTCACGATGTCCGCCTCGGTGACGGTGCGGCGGTGCGTGAGCAGGCTGTCGCCGACCTGGATCTCGTCGAAGTTTTTGCGGAAGGGGTGGACGACGTCCTCGCGGACCTGGGCGCCGGGGATGTGTTCGCGGGTGATGGCGGCGAGGGTGGTGGGGTCGGCCTGCACGGCGACCTTGTTCATGTGGTGCTTCACGCCGGCGATGCCGGCCATCTCGGCGCCGCCGCCGGCGCGGCCGGGGCCGCCGTGCAGCAGCTGTGGCAGGGGGCTACCGTGCCCGGTGCTTTCCTTGGCGTCGTCGCGGTTCAGGACCAGGATGCGGCCGTGGGCGCTCGCCATGCCCAGGACCAGTTCGGTGGCCTCGGCGCGGTCGTGCGTGGCGACGGTGGCGGCCAGGGACCCGCGGCCCATCTTGGTGAGGCGGATGGCGTCCTCGAGGGTGTCGTAGGGCATCAGGGTCGCCACCGGCCCGAAGGCTTCGAGTTCATGTGCGGCGGTGGCGTTCAGCGGGTCGCGGCACAGCAGCAGGGTGGGGTCCAGGAAGGCGCCCTTTTCGCGGTCGCCGCCCAGCAGCTCGGCTTCCTGGCCGCCGATCACGACTTCGGATTCGGCGCGGAACTGTTCCAGGGTCTCGCGCACGCGCTGGCGCTGGTCCACGCTGACCAGGGCGCCCATGCGCACGTCGTCGCGGGCGGGGTCGCCCAGGGTGATCTTGCCGAGTTCCCTGCGCAGCGCCTCGATGACGGCGTCCACGTGCGCGCGGGGCACGATGGGGCGGCGGATGGCGGTGCACTTCTGGCCGGCCTTGCCGGTCATCTCGCGGGCGACTTCCTTGACGAACAGCGTGAACTCGGGGTCCTCGGGTTTCACGCTGAGGCCCAGCACGGCGGCGTTCAGGCTGTCGGCCTCGGCGTTGAAGGGAATGCTGCGCGCCACGATGTTGGGGTGCACCTTCAACTTGTGGGCCGTCGCCGCAGAACCCGTGAAGGCCACCATGTCCTGTTCGAGCAGGTGGTCCAGCAGGTCGCCGGGCTCGCCGGTCACGAGTTGCAGGGCGCCTTCGGGGATCAGGCCGGACGCCACGATGTCGCGCACCACGCGTTCGGTGAGGTACGCGGTCTGCGGGGCGGGCTTGACCAGGGTGGGCATGCCGGCGATGAAGGCCGGGGCGAATTTTTCCAGCATGCCCCACACCGGGAAGTTGTAGGCGTTGATCTGTACGGCCACGCCTTCACGCGGCACGAGCAGGTGGCGGGCCATGAAGGTGCCGCCCTTGCTGAGCATTTCCACCTTGCCTTCCGGGAGGAAGCGTTCGTCCGGCAGTTCGCGGCGGGCCATGCTGCTGTAGCTGAACATGGTGCCGATGCCGCCCTCGATGTCCACCCAGCCGTCGCGGCGGGTGGCGCCGGTCAGGAGGCTCAGGGCGTAGTACGCCTCCTTGCGCTCCATCAGGTAGTTGCCGAGGGCCTTGAGGGCGCGGGCGCGGGCGTGGAAGGTCATGCGGCGCAGGTCGGCGCCCTTCTCGCGCCCGTAGGCGAGGGCCTGGGCGAAGTCCACGCCCTCGCTGGAGATCACGGCGACGGGCCGGCCGTACACGGCGTCGTACAGGGTCTGGCCCTCGGGGTTGCTGTGCCACTGGCCGTACACGTAGGACGCGGGGCGAAGAAGTTCAGGTTGGGTCATCAGGAAGTACCTCGGAAGTCGGGGGTGGGGTGGGGTCAGCTTAACGAACGCGGCCGGTCACGGGCCGCGCAGGGCCGCGGCGATGCCGGGCACGAGTTCCGCCACGGGCCGGCGGATGTCCGCGAAGATCGCCTGGGCGGGCGGTTCCAGGGCAGCGAACTGGCTGTCCAGCAGGGAGGGCGGCATGAAGTGGTCGCGGCCCTGCATGCGCGCGGCGATCACGTCCCGGGGGCCGTGCGCGAACACCAGCGCCACGCCGTCCAGGTCACCGGTCAGGGTGCGCCGGTAGCGGTCCTTCAGGGCGGAGCAGGCCAGCACCAGCGGGTCACCGGCCTGCACGTGTGCGGCCAGCCGGGCGTGCAGGGTCTCCAGCCAGGGCTGGCGGTCCTCGTCGGTGAGGGGCTCGCCGCGCGCCATCTTCTCGCGGTTGCGGGGCGGGTGAAGGTCGTCGGCGTCCAGGAAGGCCCAGCCCAGGTGCGCGGCCAGCGCTCGGCCCAGGGTGGTCTTGCCGCTGCCGGACACGCCCATCACGATCACGGCCCGCGCCGGCTGAGGGGGGGAGGGCACGCCGTTCAGACGCTCTTGAAGCCCTCGAAGGGTTCCTTGCAGGCGTCGCACACGTACAGCCGCTTGCACAGCGTCGGGCCGAAACTCGCGGTCACGCGGACGTTCAGGCTGTGGCAGCGCGGGCAGCGGGTGGGCTCCGGATCCAGCGTGATCAGCTGATCGCCGACCGGGGCGGGCGGGGCGATGCCGTACTGCCGCAGGCGCTCGCGGGCGTCCTCCTGGATCCAGTCGGTCGTCCAGGGCGGCGTGAGGGTGCTGTGCACGGTCACGTCCTGCACGCCCAGGTCCCGCACGGCGTCCACGATGCTCTGGCGGATGACGTGCAGGGCCGGGCAGCCGCTGAAGGTGGGCGTGAAGGTCACGCTGACCTGCCCCTCCTGCACCTGGACCTCGCGGACCATGCCCATGTCCGTGATGCTGACCACCGGGATCTCCGGGTCCGGCACCAGGGACAGGGCGTCCCAGACGTGCTGCGGGGTGATGCGGCTGGGGTTGGCGTGGGGGGCGGTCATGGGGACCTCCTGCGGTCTGGGGTTACCAGACCTGCGCGTCGGCGTGTTCGCGGGCGGTGCTCTGCATCTCGGTCAGGAGGTACAGCAGGGCCTCGCTGTGCTGCGCGCGGGTGAAGGGGTGGCCGTCGCCGGCGGGGACCTGCAGGCCGCTGCGGTCCAGGTGGGCGCGAACCAGGCCGTCCCAGCGGGCGTGCACGGCGGCCGGATCGGGCGTGATGCCGGCCGCGATGAGTTCGGCCTCGCCGTCGGTCGGCTGGAACAGCTGCGCGGTGTAGGCCCACTGGGTGTTCAGGGCGTCCTGCAGGCGGCGCCGGGATTCCTCGGTGCCCAGGCCCAGGCGCTCGACCCACAGGGCGGTGTGCTGCAGGTGGAATTTCTCCTCGCGCACGGCCTTGTTCGCCACCTCGGCCAGCGGGGCGTAGGTGCTGGCGCGCAGGGCGTCCAGGTACAGGGCCTCGAAGGCGTCGTACAGGTACTGGCGCAGCATGGTGAAGGCCCAGTCGCCCTTGGGGAGTTCCACGAGCTGCACGTTGGTGTACTCGCGCGGGCCGCGGAAGAAGGTGAGCTGGTCGGCCTGCTGGCCGTCGAGCTGCTCGCGCAGGGTCAGGTACATCAGGGCGTGCCCGATCTCGTCCTGGGCGATGTTCGCCAGGGCGATGTCCTCTTCGAGGATGGGGGCGTGCCCGGTCCATTCGCTGTCGCGGTGCGCGAGGATGATCTCGTCGTCCGCGAGGGCCTGCAGGCGGGTGATCAGGGCGCGTTTCTGCGTGTCGGTGAGGGTGTCGGCGGTCAGGGCGGGGCGGGACGGGGCGCTGGGGCTGGTCATTGGGGCACCTTCTGGGCGGACGGGGCAGGTCGGGCGTCCGGCGTGGCGGCGGGCCGGGGGGCGGCCTGGGCGTCGGGGGTGCGGCTGGGCATCAGGCCCGCGCGTTTGAGTTCCCCGACGTGCCGGCCGATGGTGCCGTAGTACTGCTGCTGCTTGTAGGTTTTCTCGGCGGCGGGCGCGAACCAGCTTTCCACGGTGTCCGGGCCGTCCTCGGTGCGGGCAAAGGCCTCGTCCGGGATCACCCACCAGGCCAGGGCGTCCGGGTGCTGCGCGCGGGCCTGACGCATGGCGTCCTCGCCGTCTGTGGCGTTCACGGTGCCGGTGAGGTCCACGAAGGTCATGCTGCGCTTGTGGGTGGCCTTGATGCCGACGTGGTACGTGCCGGCCGGGCCGCGGAAGGTGACGCCGCGGGCGATCTCCTCGGGCGTGGCCGAGAGGATGTCCTGTTCGCGCACCACCCACAGGCTCACGGCGGCGGGGCGGCGCACGAAGACGTTGCGGGCGGTGACCAGGGCGTGCTGCGGGTCACCGGCGTGCACGCTGCCCACCGCCTGGTAGGGGCGGCGGTCGTTGTCCTTCTTGAAGACTTCCCAGCGGGGCCACTGGTCGCCCTGGGGGCTGGTGCGGGTCGCGGGGGCGGTCATCAGTCGGCCGCCTGGCTGTGCTGGCGGGTCTCGTAGGCGTTCAGGGCGTCGCGGACCCAGGCGCCGTCGTCGTGGGCGCGGTTGCGGGCTTCCAGGCGGGCGCGGTTCATCTGGCCGTGGCCCTTGACGACCTGCCAGAACTCGTCCCAGTTGATGGGCCCGTGAATCCAGTTGCCCTGCTCGTCCTGGTGCAGCAGGGGGTCGGGGATGGTCAGGCCCGCCTCGATGAGTTCGGGGGCGTGCTCGTTGATGAATTCCTGGCGGACCTCGTCGTTGGTCTTGAGTTTCACGCCCCAGCGCATCAGCTGCGGGGTGTTGGGGCTGTCCTTGTCGCTGGGGCCGAGCATCATCAGGGCCGGCCACCACCAGCGGTCCAGGGCGTCCTGCGCCATCTCGCGCTGCGCGGGGGTGCCCTGCGCGTACGCGACGACCATTTCCTTGCCCTGCTTGTGGTGGAAGGTCTCTTCGGAGCAGATGCGGACCATGGCGCGGCTGTAGGGGCCGTAGCTGGCGCCGGCGAGCATGGTCTGGTTCTTGATGGCGGCGCCGTCCACCAGCCAGCCGATCATGCCGATGTCCGCCCAGGTGAGGGTGGGGTAGTTGAAGATGCTGCTGTACTTGGCCTTGCCGGTCAGCAGGGCGTCGAGCATCTGTTCGCGGGTGGCGCCGAGGGTTTCGGCGGCGTGGTACAGGTACTGTCCGTGGCCGGCCTCGTCCTGCACCTTGGCGATCAGGATCATCTTGCGGTGCAGGCTGGGGGCGCGGGTGATCCAGGCGCCTTCCGGGAGCATGCCCACGACCTCGCTGTGCGCGTGCTGGCTGATCATGCGGATCAGCTGCTGGCGGTACGCGGCGGGCATCCAGTCGCCGGGTTCGATCTTCTCGCCGTTCTGGATGCGGGCCTCGAACGCCGCGAGCTGTTCGGGCGTCTCGGTGGGCAGGGGGGTGGGCTGGGTCACGGTGGGGCCTCCTTGGGGCGGGTGTCCTGCGCGGGCGGGGCTGCGGTCAGCCGGGCACGGGCGGTTACCTAACGAGCGTTAGGCAATTCTAGGCCCCCCCGCCCGGAAACGGAACGCCCCGGGTCACAAAAGCCCTATACCAGTGCAGGAACACCCCCACCCGGCCGCTGCCGTATCCTCGCGGCATGCACACCGCCCCGGCCCGCGATCTGCTCACCCGGTACTACGCCGCCTTCAACGACGGCCGCATGCAGGGGATGCTCGAACTCCTCACCGACGACGTCAAGCACGACATCAACGAGGGTGGCACCGAGATCGGCCGCGACGCCTTCCGGGCGTTCCTGGTCCGCATGAACGCCCACTACCAGGAGCAGGTCCGCAACCTGGTGATCATGGTCAGCGAGGACGGCACGCGCGCCAGCGCGGAGTTCGTCATTCACGGACAGTACGTGAAGACCGACGAGGGCCTGCCCGAGGCGCGCGGCCAGCGCTACGTGCTGCCGGTCGGCGCCTTCTTCACCCTCCGCGACGGCCAGATCGCCCGGGTCACGAACTACTACAACCTGCGCGAATGGTGCCGTCAGGTCGAGGAGTAAGCGCTTGCCGCTGACGGTCACGCCCGTGTCCGGCGCGGCCCTGGCAGACGTGATCCCGGACCTCGCGCGGCTGCGCATCCGGGTGTTCCGCGACTTCCCGTACCTGTACCAGGGCACCCAGGCGTACGAGGAGACGTACCTGCGCACCCTGGCGCAGGCGCCGGACGCCCTGGTCGTCGTGGCCCGGGGCGGCGGGCAGGTGGTGGGTGCCAGCACCGCCCTGCCGCTGATCCACGAGACGCCGGAGGTCCGCGCGCCCTTCCAGGCCCCGGAGTTCGACCCGGCGCGCGTGCTGTACCTGGGCGAGAGCGTGCTGCTGCCCGAGTACCGCGGCCAGGGCGTGGGGCACGCCTTCTTCGACGCCCGGGAGGCCCACGCCGCCCGCCTGGGGCTGGACGTCACGGCCTTCTGCGCGGTGCAGCGCCCCCCGGACCATCCCCGGCGGCCCGCCGGGTACCGCCCGCTGGACGCCTTCTGGCACTCGCGCGGGTACACCGAGCGCCCTGACCTCACCACCGTGATGCACTGGCCGGACCTGGACGAGACGCATGACACGCCCAAGCCCATGCGCTTCTGGGTGCGGACCGCAGCCCCGTGAAGCTCTACCGGCACTGGGCGCGCGCCGACGTGACCTGGACGGACGCCGAGGGCCGGCCGGCCGGGACCGCCGCGTACGCCGGCAGCGACCGCGGCCCCGAGGACGCCCAGGCCCGCGCGGACGCGCTGGCGCAGGCACGGGCCCGCTGGGTGCAGGACCGCAGTGGCCCCGCCGACCCTTTCGGCGGGTACGGCCTGACGAACCGGCCCCTGCGCGAGGCGGTGCTGTGGCGGCAGGACGACCCGGCCGGCCAGCCGCAGGCGGCCCTGACCCGCAGCCGTAACGGGTATGTGGTCCTGAACGCCACGCAGCTGATGATCGTGGACGTGGACCACCTGCCCGGCCCGGGCGCCGGGCAGCACGTCCGCGCGCTGTGGGCCCGGCTGCGGGGCGAACCGCCGCCCGCGCCCCCCACGCCGCTGGACAGCCTGCTGCGGCCCTTCCTGCGCCGGCACCCGGAGTGGTCGGTGCGGGCTTACCGCACGCGGGCCGGGTACCGCCTGCTGGTCACGCACGCCCCGCTGGACGCCCGCGATCCCGCACACCTGCGGCTGATGGGGGAACTGCGCGCCGACCCGCTGTACGTCCGGCTGTGCCGGCTGCAGGGCTGCTACCGCGCCCGCCTGAGCCCCAAACCGCACCGCGCCGGCATGGTCAAGCCCGCCCAGGCGTACCCGTACCGCGACGACCGGGAGCGCGCCGCGCAGCAGGCCTGGGAGGCGCGGTACGCGCAGCGCGCCGCCGGGTACGCCGCCGCGGAACTGGTGGGCGTGTACGGCACAGGCGCGGTGCACCCGGCCCTGGCGCCGCTGGTGCGCCTGCACGACGAGCAGGCCGTGCAGGCAGGCCGGCCCCTGGCCTGAGCGCCGCTTCCTACACTGACGGCATGAGACGGCTGATCGGCAGCGGCGCCCCCTGGGAGGCGCAGGTGGGCTACTCGCGCGCGGTGCGGGTGGGGAACGTGGTGCAGGTGGCGGGCACCACCGCCACCGTGAACGGCGCGGTGGTCGGCGTGAACGACGCCTACGAGCAGACCCGCGTGGCGCTGGAGATTATCCGCGCCGCCCTGGAGGACGCCGGGGCACGCCTGGAGGACGTGGTCCGCACGCGGATGTTCGTCACGGACATCGCCCGCTGGGAGGAGGTCGGGCGGGCGCACGGCGAGGTGTTCGGCGACATCCGCCCGGCGGCGACGATGGTGCAGGTCGCGGGCCTGATCGACCCGGCGCATCTGGTCGAGATCGAGGCGGAGGCGATCGTCTCCTGAACGCGTTGCATCCCGCCCGGAAAAGGCCTAGCGTGGGCCGCACCGCATGACGCACCCCACCCGGCCGATGACCGCGCGCAGCCTGCTGCTGGCCCTCCTGATCACGTTCATCTGGGGCGTGAACTTCGTGGTGATCAAGTGGTCGGTGGCCGACACCTCTCCCCTGCTGGTCGCGGCGCTGCGCTTTCTGGTGGCGGCCCTGCCGGCCGTGTTCTTCATTCCCCGGCCGGCGGTGCCGGCGCGGATCCTGTGGGGGTACGGGCTGGCGGTGGGCGTGGTGCAGTTCGGGCTGCTGTACCTCGCCATTCAGCTGGGCATGAGCGCCGGCATGGGCAGCCTACTGATGCAGACGCAGGCGTTCTTCACGGCGCTGCTGGCCGCGCGGGTGTTCGGGGAGCGCATTCAGCCCTGGCAGGCGGCCGGCATGACCCTGGCCTTCGTGGGCATGGGCGTGATCGGCGCGGCCGCCGGGCACGACGTGCCGCTGGTCCCGCTGCTGATCACCCTGGTCGCCGCGCTGGGCTGGGCGGGCAGCAACCTGATCGTGCGCGCCGCCGGGAACGTGAACGTCTTCTCGCTGGTGATCTGGAGCGCCCTGATCCCCCCCATTCCGCTGACGCTGCTGGCCGGCTTCACCGCCGGCTGGAACGAGATCGCCCGCTCGGTCACGCACGCCAGCTGGCCGTTCTGGGCGGCGATCGTGTTCATGGCCGTGTTCAACACCGTGCTCGGCTTCGGGGTGTGGTCGAAACTCATCCAGATGCACGGCGCCGCCCGGGTCGCGCCACTGTCGCTGCTGGTGCCGGTGTTCGGCATGCTCGCCAGCGCCGTGGCCTTCCAGGAGGGCTTCCCGCCCGGCAAGGTGATCGGGGCGCTGCTGGTGGCCACGGGCCTGCTGCTGCACGTGTTCGGGCAGCGCGCCTGGAAACGGCGCGCCGTCCCGGTCCCCCGCGGCTCCTAGCCTTCCAGGGTGGTGAGGTCGCCGGGGTCCTGGCCCAGCGCCTGGGCGCGCAGGACGCGGCGCATGATCTTGCCGCTGCGGGTCTTGGGCAGGCTGTCCACCACGCGAATCTCGGCGGGCGCGGCGATCGGGCCGAGCTGGTGGCGGACGTGTTCGGTGATGCTGGCCCGCAGGCCGCGCCCCACCTGCGTCTCGTACCCGAGGCCCTGGCGCAGGATCACGTGCGCGATGATCGCCTCGCCCTTTAGGGCGTCCGGAATGCCGATCACGGCCGCCTCCGCCACGGCCGGATGGCTGACCAGGGCGTCTTCCACGTCGGCGCTGCCGATGCGGTGCCCGGCGACCGAGAGCACATCGTCGCTGCGGCCCAGGATGCTGATATAGCCGTCCTCGTCCTTCATGGCGAGGTCGCCGCTGGTGTACCCGGCGGGGTTCTCGTTCCAGACGGCCGCGTACTTCTCGTCGTTGCCGTGCACGCCGCGCATCATGCTGGGGAACGGGCGCCGGATCACCAGGTACCCCTGCTCGCCAACGGCGACCGGGGCGCCCTGCTCGTCCACCACGTCGGCGTCCACGCCGGCCAGCGCCTTCCCGGCGTACCCGGGCCGGACCGGCCAGCGGGCGTGCGTGCCGATGGTGGGGGCGCCCAGTTCGGTCTGCCACCAGTTGTCGATCACCACGGCGTGCGCTCCCTCGCCGGTTCCGCCGGCCACGTGTTCCTGCGCCCAGCGCCACGCCTCGGGGTTCAGGGCCTCGCCGGCGCAGGCGACCACGCGCAGCGTGGACAGGTCGTAGGGTTTCAGGACCGCCTCGCCCAGTTTCATGAACAGGCGCAGGGCGGTCGGCGCGGTGAACAGCACGTTCACGCCGAACTTCTCGATCAGGCGCCACAGCACGCCGGTGTCCGGGAAGTCCGGCGCGCCCTCGCGGAACATCACGGTGCTGCCGGACACCAGCGGCCCGTACACGATGTAGCTGTGTCCCACGATCCAGCCGATGTCGCTGGTGCAGAAGAAGACGTCGCCGGGGTGCACGTCCAGCAGGGCCTTCATGTGGTAACTGGTGCCCACCATGTACCCGCCGTGCGTGTGCACCACGCCCTTGGGTTTCCCGGTGCTGCCGGACGTGTACAGGATGAACAGCGGGTGCTCGGCCTCCACGGATTCCGCCGGGGCGCGCCCGCGGGTCATCAGGTCCTCCCAGGCGACGGTGCGCATGTCGTGCTCACGGTGCAGGGTCTTGATGCGTTCCAGCAGCACCAGGTAATCCACGCTGATGAGGTCCCCGATCGCCTCGGCGGCCGTGGCGTACAGGTCCACCAGTTTGCCGCGGCGGTACCCGACGTCGGCGGTGATCACGACCTTCGCCCCGGCGTCCTGAATGCGGTCCCGCAGGGCCGACACGCCCAGCCCGGCGTACACCACGCTGTGCACCGCGCCGATGCGGGCGCAGGCCAGCATGGCGATCACACCTTCCGGGGTGAGCGGCATGTAGATCACCACCCGGTCGCCGCGTTCCACCCCGATGGACTTCAAACCGGCCGCGAAGCGCTCCACCCGGTCCAGCAGCGTGCCGTAGGTGTAGATGTGCGCCTGCTCGTCCTCGGACACCCAGATCAGCGCGGCGCGGGTGCGGGCCTCGCCGCGCGCGTGGCGGTCCAGGGCGTTCAGGGTGATGTTCGTCTCGCCGTCCGCGAACCACTGGTGGTGCGGCCGGTCCCAGCGCAGCGCCTGCGTGGGCGGTCTGGTCCACTCGTGCTCCTGGGCCTGCGCCAGCCAGAAGCCGTCCGGGTCGGCGCGGGCGTGCTCGATGTCGGCCGCGGGGTCGTAGCGCAGGCGGGCCAGCACGCTCTGCGGCGTGGGCATGCGGTCAGCGGGGCGTTCGGGCGTTCGTTCGGTCATGCGGCCACCTCCGGGACTAGGGCGGGCGGAAGGGAACGAGATTGTGGGTGCCCCGAGTGTAGGCCCTGCCTCGCGCGGCCGCCCAGGACAGCTGTCCAGGCCACCCCTGTTCCCCCGCGGGGAACGCGGCCCCAGGCCCGGGGGTGTGAACGGCCCTTCACGTCCCTCTCGCCCCACGCGCCGCGGCCCGCCGCACCCTGGGGCATGACCGACAAGAACAGCGACGCGCAGAAAGCCTACGACCCCGCCGACCAGGCGCCTGCCGAGGGCCAGAGCCACCCCATCCCCGCCGAGGACCGCGGCCAGAACCCGGGCGTGGATCCCGCCGCGAAGGACGACCCCGCCGAGGGTGGCCGCGACGAGGTGGAACGCCAGGCGGAACGGGACGCGCAGGACCCGCGCGGCGTGTGACGCCCGCCTCCAGCCGCGCCCCCGCCGCGCCGGCCGGCCCGCCCGCGCCGGAGGGCCTGAACGCCGCCCGCCCTCCGGAGGACCGGGCGGAGCTGCTGCGCTGGATGAAAGAGCAGCTGCATGCCGAGTACGGCGCGCGGCCGCTGGACACCGCGCACCCGCGCCGCGCGCCCATGCACGAGCTGATCAGCACTATCCTGTCGCAGCGCACCACCCACGAGGACGAGGAAGCCGCGTACCACGAGCTCCGAATGCTGGGCGACTGGGACGCGATCATCGACGCGCCGGTGGAGCAGGTCGCCCACGCCATCCGGCGCAGCAACTACCCGGAAAGCAAGGCGCCGCGCATCCAGGCGTCCCTGCGCCAGATCCGCGAGCACGCCCCGGACTACCAGCTGGACTTCCTGGCCGACCTGCCTGTGAAAGAGGCCCTGAAGTGGCTCACGGCCCTGCCGGGTGTGGGGGTGAAGACGGCCAGTCTGGTGCTGCTGTTCAACTACGCCCGCCCGGTCTTCCCGGTGGACACGCACGTGCACCGCATCAACACCCGCGTGGGCACCATTCCCCGCATGGGCGAGCAGGCCGCGCACCGTGCGCTGCTGGCCCTGCTGCCGCCCGACCCGCCGTTCCTGTACGAGCTGCACAAGAACCTGCTCAGGCACGGGCAGCAGGTGTGTCAGTGGACCCGGCCGAAGTGCCGGGTGTGCGTGTTGCGCGAGCGTTGCGACGCCTACGCGATCTACGGCGACCGGGTGCCCAGCTTCAGCGTGAAGTGACCGGCCGTGAGGATCGCCGCACTGTATGACATCCACGGCAACTTGCCGGCGCTGGAGGCCGTGCTGGCCGAGCTTGAGCCGGAGAGCGCGGACCAGATCGTGATCGGGGGTGACGTGGCAGCCGGCCCCATGCCCCGCCTGACCCTGGAGAGGCTGCACCGCCTGCCGGTGCCGGTGCACTTCATTCAGGGCAACGCGGACACGGAACTGGTGCAGGCCCGGGAGCCGGCCGGTGAACCTGCCCTGCGGGACACACACCCCACCTCCTGGGCCGCACGGCAGCTCGGGCCGGACCTGCTGCGCGAGGTGGCGCGCTGGCCGCTCACCGTCACGCTGGACGTGCCGGGGGTGGGCCGGGTGCTGTTCTGTCACGCCACGCCGCGCAGCAACACGCGCGTGTTCACCGCGCAGACCCCGGAGGCACGCGTCCAGCCCGAGTTCGAGGGGGTGGACGCCGATCTGGTCGTGTGCGGGCACACGCACATGCCCTTTGACCGGCCGGTGGGGCGCTGCCGGGTGGTGAACGCCGGCAGTGTGGGCATGCCGTACGGGCGGCCCGGTGCGGCGTGGCTGCAGCTCGGTCCGGACGTGCAGTTCCGGCACACCGCCTACGACCGGGGGGCCGCAGCCCGGCGGATTCTGGACACGGACTTCCCGCAGGCGGACGCGTTCGCGCGCGAGAACGTGTTGCAGGTCCCTTCGGCAGCGGAGGCGCTGGCCTACTTCGCTGCGCTGGAAGGCGCCGGTTAACCGCGTTCGCGTTCGCGCAGGATCAGCTGCACGAGGCCCAGCAGCACCAGTTCGTCGTCCGCGCCGCCGCGGGGGTGGAGTTCCTCGATGCGGAAGCGGCGGGACAGGAAACTGCGTTTCTTGTGCACGCGGTACGCGGGCTGCCCGGCCGCGTCGGTGACGGTGTAGGTGGGGTTCACGAGGTAGTCGAAGGCCATGCCGGCCACGTCGCCCACGAAGGGCACGGCGTCGATCACGCCCTCGATCACGCCCAGCCAGGGCTGGTCGTCGCGGATGGTGAAGGCGGTCCGGCCACTGGCGTCCTGCAGGTCGTACGACGCGGCCCACAGGGTGCGCATGCCGTGCGCCTGAAGCGCGCCGACCGGCTGCCCGCCGGCGCGGACGATGTGGCGGGTGGCCTTCCAGTCCAGCGCCCCGGCGAGCAGACCCTTGGCGCGGATGCCGTGCGTCTGGGTGCGGCGGGACTCGTCGGCGTAGACCTTCACCTCGTCCCGGATGCTGAACTTCTTCTCCTTCACGACGGCCAGAAGCTGCCCGCCGGCGTCCGTGACGCGCATCTCGGTGAAGAGGCTGAATTTGAAGTCGATGCTGACGGGGAACTGGATGTGGCCGGACTGGAGGCTCATGCTCCCGGGTACGGGGTCAGGGCTGCGCGGGTTCCGGGGTGGGGGGCGTCCATGCGTCGAAGGTGGTGCCGGGTTGCACGCCGGCCGCCTGCGCCCAGGTGTGGGCGGGCTGGGCTTTCTTCGTCTCGGGCTGCACGGTGCGGATGTGCACGGCGCCCTCGGCGGCCGCGACGGTCAGGCCGTCCTCGTCCACGCGCAGGACCTGGCCGGGGCGGCCATGCCCCTCAGTCACGTGCAGGCCGGCGAGTTTCAGGCGGGCACCGTTCAGGAACGCGGTCGTCTGCGGCCAGGCGGCCACGCCGCGGGAGCGGTCCACGATCTGGCGGGCGGTGTCGTGCCAGCGGACGAAGCCGTCCTCCTTGCTCAGCATGGGGGCGTGCGTGGCCTGCGCGTGGTCCTGCGGCTGCGGGGGCAGGTCACCGGCGCGGCGCAGGGCGTCCACGATCAGGCGGGCCGCCTGGGCGCTCAGGGCGTCGGCGAGCTCCAGCGCGGTCCAGTCCGGGTGAATGGGCAGGGCCTCCTGCAGGAGGATGGGGCCGGTGTCCATGCCCTCGTCGGTCTGCATGATGGTCGTGCCGGTCACCGTCTCCCCGTGAATGAGGGCCTGCTGGATGGGCGCGGCGCCGCGGTATTTCGGCAGCAGGCTGGTATGCGTGTTCAGGAACCCGTAGCGGGGCACGGCGAGCAGGCTGCCGGGCAGGAGTTTCCCGTATGCGCAGGTGACCGCCACCTCCGCGCCGCTGCCCCGCAGCTGCTCCGCGAACGCGGCGTTGTTGCGCAGCCGCTTCGGTTGCGCGAGTGGCAGGCCCAGTTCGGCGGCGCGGGCGGCGACGGGGGGCGGCGTGAGCTTCAGGCCGCGGCCCACCGGTTTGTCCGGCTGCGCGACCACCAGCACCACCTCGAACGCCTCCCGGATGGCCTCCAGCACCGGCAGCGCAAAGGCCGGCGACCCGAAGAACGCGACCTTCAGGCTCAAAGGTTTTCCTTCCGGTGCTTCTCCGCTTCCTTCTCGGCGGCCGCAAGGTCCTCCAGGTAGCGTTTGGCGTGCCGCTGCATCTTCAGCAGCTCGCCGCGGTGGTCCTCGGTGACTTCCGGGGGCAGGCGGTCCAGGAAGAACACGCCGTCCAGGTGGTCGGCCTCGTGCTGGAACACGCGGGCCAGGTAATCGTCGGCCTCCACGGTGCGCGCCGTGCCGTCCAGGTCCGTGTACGACACCTGCACCGCCCGGGCGCGCGGCACGCCCTCCTCGTAGATGCCCGGGATGCTCAGGCAACCTTCCTGGTAGCTGCGGTCCTTTTTCTTGTCGATGACCTTCAGGACGGGGTTGAGCATCACGTACTCGCGCAGCACGCGGGAGCGCAGGGGCGTGTCCTGCCCCTCGTTCTCCTCCTCGTCATCCTCGTACTCCACGGCCACGAACAGCCGGGCGTTCAGGCCCACCTGCGGCGCCGCGAGGCCCACGCCGCGGGCCTCGAACATGGTTTCCAGCATGGTGTTCGCCACCTGCCGCACGGTCTGCGGCCCGAAGCCGGGCACGGTCAGGGTGTCGGTCGCCTGGAGGGGCTTGGCCTTGCGGCGCAGGACGGGGTCGCCGTACAGCCGGATCGGGTAGATGCGCGGCGCGGCGCCTTCGGCTCGGGGGTCGGGGGTCGGGCGGGTCACAATGCTCCCGTTTTACCACCCCCGGCCGCGCGCAGTCCGTGACGGCCGCCGCCGGCCACGCGAACCTGACGCTCAGGCCGCAACTGGCCCGGGAGGCCGCTGGGCGTTTTCTCACGGGGTCCCCACCCCCGGTCCCTACGGTGAGTTCAGGCACGTTCCGACCCCACCCTGTCCTTTCTGGAGGTTTCACCCATGAGCATTCGCCTTGACACCTCAGTGGTCCTGCTGACGGCCGCCCTGCTGGGCGCGCCCGCCCTGGCCCAGACCACTGCCCCCGCCCCGACCACCCAGGCCGCCCCTGCCCTGAGTGCCGCCCAGGCCGCCCAGCAGGCCCGGGATCTGGCCGCCCGCGCCCGCACCGCATACCCGGCCGGCAGCGCGAACATCGACCAGGACCTCTGGAAGCAGGCGGCGGCCGCCGCCGAGGCCGCCGTGGCCGCCGAACCCGGCAACGCCGAGTACCTGAAACTGCGCGCCGAGATCTACACCGAGGTCGGCTTCTGGCAGCGTGCCCAGGCCGGCTGGGACGCCTACCTGCAACTCCGCCCGGACGACGCCGCAGCCATCAAGCAGGCCGCCACCGTGCAGTACAACCTGGGGTACGCCGCGTACACCCGCGGGCAGCTGGAGCAGGCGGGCGCGTTCTTCGCCCGCTGCCTCACGCTGAACAGCGCCGACGCCGCCTGCGCCACCTGGGCGGCCCGCACCGCCCTGGAACGCGGGCAGTACCCGGAGGCGCAGGCCCTGTACGCCCGGGCCCTGGCCCTGAAACCGGGCGACAAGACCCTCACGTACTTCGCGGCCCTGACCGCCAACGCCGGGAAGTACGGTGTGCCCGCCACCCGCGCCTTCTCCCGCGCGTACGCCGACCTGGAAGCCGGGCGCGCGGCGCAGGCCCTGGCCGGGTTCCAGGAGGCGGCCCGCACGGCGCCCGCATTCATCGAGGCGCACCGCGAGGCGGGCCGGCTGGCCCTGAACGCCGGGGACGCCCAGGCCGCCCTGAGCGCCTACACGGCCGCCGCCGCGCTGCCGGGCGCGACCGCCTCGGACCGCTACAACCTGAGTGTGGCGCAGGAGGGCGCGCGTTACGGCCTGAAGGCTGCGCAGGCCTTCCGTGCCGCGTACGCCCGGTACACCGCCGGCGACAAGGGCGGTGCGGAGCAGGGGTTCCTGCAGGCCACGCAGCTCAGCGCCGGGTACGCCAAGGCGTGGGCGTGGCTGGGCCGCGTGCGCTACGAGGCGAAGAACTACGCGGGCGCCGCCGAGGCGTACGGGAAGGCCGTGCAGCTGGACCCCGCAGACAAGAGCAGTGCGTACTACCTGCGGCTGAGTCAGCAGGGCAAGTAAGACTCTGATCCGGGAGTTATCCACACTGTTCTGTGGATAACTCCCGGATTTCTGGCCTTTTCCCGTTGCGGCGGCACTTTTGAACCCGGCCCAAAACTGTGGATAAGTCTGCCATCCTGTGGAAAACCCTGGGGTTTGGCCGGAGAAGCCCTTCCAGATCGATCTTTTGTTTCCTGGCGACCCTGTGGATAACTCCGCGGTGACCGACAGGTGCTGTCCGCTTCACTTCACCCGGGGGCAAAACCACCCACAACAACGGCGGCCCCGGTATGCACACCGGAGCCGCTGCGGACGGGGCCTTACTCTTCCTCGCCGTCCTTCTTGCCTTTCTTGTACGGGCCTTTTTCCTTCCACTTGAGCCGCACGGGAATCCCGGCGAGTTGCAGGTCCTCGCGGATGCGGTTTTGCAGGAAGCCCTCGTACGCCCGCGTCACGAAGTCGGCGCGGTTGCAGAAGATCGCGAAGGTGGGGGGCGCGGTCTCCACCTGGGTCATGAAGTACATCTTGAGTTTCTTCCCGCCGAAGTTCGGCACGGCCTGCTTCATCTGCCACACTTCCAGCCAGCGGTTCAGTTCGCTGGTGGGGATGCGGCTCTGCCACTTCTCGTACATCTTCATGGCTTCGGCCAGCATCTCGTGAATGCCGTAGTCGTTGATGGCGCTGGTGTACACGCGCGGGGCGTAGCTGATGTGGTGCAGTTTCTGATTCAGGTCCTTCTCGGTGCGCTTGAGGTCCGCGTCCGGCACGAGGTCCCACTTGTTCACCACCACGATCACGGGCTTGCCGCTCTCGTACGCGAGGTTCGCGAGCTTGAGTTCATGGTCGCCGAGTTCGGTGGCGTTTACGACCAGCCAGATCAGGTCGCTGCGGCCTATGGCGGCCTGGGAGCGCTGGATGGCGAAGTCCTCGATGGCGGTGTCGGGTTTCTTGCGGATGCCGGCGGTGTCCACCAGCACGAAGCGCTGCCCGCCGTAGTCCCACTCGACGTCCAGGCTGTCGCGGGTGGTGCCGGGTTGATCCGCCACGATGGCGCGGTCGCTCTGGGTGATGGCGTTCAGCAGGCTGCTCTTGCCCACGTTCGGCCGGCCGATCAGGGAGATGCGGATGGGCGCGATTTCCGGGACGTCCTCGTCGTCCTCGGGGAGGTGTTTCATCACGCGGTCCATCAGGTCGTCCAGGCCGCGGGCGTGCTCGGCGCTGATGGCGACCGGGTCCCCGAAGCCCAGGCCCCACAGTTCGGCCATGTACACCTCGTGCTTGGGGCTGTCGATCTTGTTCGCCACGACGATCACGGGTTTCCCGAGGCGGCGCAGCCACTCGGCGACCTCGTAGTCGGCGGCGGACAGGCCCTCGCGGGGGTCCAGGACGAAGATCACGGCCTGCGCGCCTTCCATGGCCCACTCGGCCTTCTCGCGGATGGCCTGCTCCCACTCGTCGCCGCTCCACAGGCCACCGGTGTCGATGAGGGTGATGCGGTGGTTGTGGTACAGCATCAGCCCTTCCTTGGCGTCGCGGGTGACGCCGGGGAAGTCGGCGACGACGGCCTCGCGCCGGCCAATGAGGCGGTTGAACAGGCTGGACTTGCCGACGTTGGGTCGGCCGACAATGGCGACTTTATGCATTTGTTGACGCTCCTTTACGGTGTCGCTTCGGCCCCGCGTCTGGGGTCTGGCGCCGATCCTCTCCGTCACGGTGACGGCGCGAGGCACAGACTGAGCAGTGTAGCGGACCAGGCTGATCCCGGGATGAGGCAGCACGGCCGGTTTAGCTCCGGTTTAACCCGGGGCGCGCACACTGCGGTCAGGTGAGGGCAGCGGGTCCTCTGCCCCGCGACCTGTCCTGGAGGACCTGACATGACCGACCAAGAGCGCCTGATCCTGCCCTACCCGACCGACGAACACGACGACCACGACCCGGACGACCTGAACAACCTGGGATTGCAGGCGGACGCGGCCATGCTGGGCCGCAGCGTGATGGACCGCCGCCGCGTGCTGGGCCTGGGCGTGGCGGGCGTGGGCGCGCTGCTGGGCACCGGCCTGCTGGGGGACCTGGGCGCCTTCGGGGCGCGGGCGCAGTCGGGCGCGGCGGGCGGCGCGGCCTGCACGGTGATCCCGCCGGAAACGGCCGGGCCGTACCCGGCGGACGGGTCGGTGGCGTCCGGACAGGCGCTGAACGTGCTGACCCGCAGCGGCATCGTGCGCAGCGACCTGCGGCGCAGCCTGGGGACCGGGGCGGTGGCGGCGGGCGTGCCGCTCACCCTGCGGCTGAAGCTGGTGAACGTGAACAGCCGCTGCGCGCCGCTGGCCGGGTACGCCGTGTACGTGTGGCACTGCACGGCGGACGGGCAGTACAGCCTGTACAGCCCGGGCGTGGTCGGCGAGGACTACCTGCGGGGCGTGCAGGCTGCCGGGCCGGACGGCGTGGTGACCTTCCGCACGGTGTTCCCCGGGTGTTACGCGGGCCGCTGGCCGCACGTGCACTTCGAGGTGTACCCCACGCTGGGCAGCGCCACGGCCGCGCGCAACCGGGTGCAGACCTCGCAGCTGGCGCTGCCGGAAGCGGCGTGCCGGGCGGCGTACGCCACCGCCGGGTACGGGCCGAGCGCACGGAACCTGAGCGGCACCAGCCTGACGCGGGACATGGTGTTCCGGGACGGGTACGCCTCGCAGCTCGCGGCGCTGACCGGCAGCGCGGGTCAGGGGTTCACGGCGGCCCTGACGGTGGGGCTGGCCCTGGCCCGCTAGCCCCGGCGGGGGGTCAGGGCGTCAGGGTGAGCAGCAGCAGTTCCGGGTCGCAGAGGTTGCGCGCCGGCAGGCCGGTCACGCCCAGGCCGCGGCTGACGTAGCCGGGCGTGCCGTTCAGGCTCTGCACCCAGCCCATCGTGAACTTGCGGTTGGCGGGCACGGTCAGCGCCCCGATCAGGGGCAGGCGGACCTGCCCGCCGTGCGTGTGACCACACAGGCCCAGGCCGACCGGCCGGCGGATGGTGTCCAGGAAGTCCGGGTTGTGGGTCAGGAGCAGCGTGACGCGGTCCCCGGTGCCGCGCATGGCGGCGTCCAGGTTCGGCTCGCCGCGCCAGTGGTCGTCGGTGCCGATCAGGTGCAGGTCGTCCCGGACGGCGCGGTTCTCGTCGCGCAGCACAGTTACGCCCGCCTGCGCAAACGCGGCGCGCATCTCCTCCCGGCGGGCCCGCCAGTTCGCGCGGGCCGGCCCGTGGGACGTGGCGTACTGCCCGAAACTGGCGTAGTCGTGGTTGCCCCACACGCCGTACACGCCCAGCGGGGCGCTCAGGGCGGCAAGTTCGTCCAGCAGCGCGGTGGGGGGACCGTCGTCGAAGTAATCCATGAAGTCCCCGCCGAGCAGGATCAGGTCCGGGCGCGCGGCGTTCGCGGCCTGCACCCAGGCGCGCACGCTGCCGGCCCCGATGAACGGGCCGTAGTGCAGGTCGGTCAGGAAGGCCACGGTCAGGGGGGCGCGCAGGCCCGGCAGGGCGCGGGTCTCGCGGGTCACCCCAAAGCGGTACGCCTGCGCCACACCCGCGCCGCCCAGCACCAGGCCGCCCGCGCCGAGGCCCAGGGCGGCGCGCAGGAAGCGGCGGCGGGTGAGGAGGGTCATGCCGGGCAGCGTACGGGATGGGCGGGGCCCGGGGCGTCCGCCGGAAGTTGCAGCGGCGCCGGGCGGGCGGGGGCGGGCAGTAGACTGCCGGGCATGAAGTCGGACGCTGAGCTGCTTGTGATCGACGTGCTGGATGAGGACGCCGGCCTGGCGGACGTGGAGGACACCCGCGGCCGCACCTACCAGCTTCCGGCGGAGTGGCTGCCGGGCGCGGCGGACGGCGCCGCGTACCGCGTGGAGCTCGCCCAGGGCAGCGTGAGCTTCCACCCGGTGCCGGGCGGGGCGTCGCTGCTGCGGGAGCGCAGCAAGCAGACCCTGCTGGAATTCCATGACATGCACGAGGACGCGGTGCACGAGCCGGGCAGCGCGCCGAAGCCGGGCGCGGCCGGCCGGGACGGGCAGGTGCCCGCGGAGTGGGAGGGCGAGTGACGCGTCCCGTCGTGGTCCTCCCGGACCTGCACGGCCGGGCGGACCTGCTGGAAGCGGCCATCCTGCACCGCCCGGACGCGCACTTCCTGTGCCTGGGGGACGCCATCGACCGGGGGCCGCGCAGCCTGGACGCGGTGCGGATCCTGATGGACCTGCACGCGCAGGGCCGCGCGACGCTGCTGATGGGCAACCACGAGCGGATGATGCAGGAGGGCGTGAAGCACTACCGGACGTACCTCGCCTCGCACGACATGGGCGACTACCGCCGCGCGATGGAGGGCTTCCAGTGGTGGATGCGGGCCGGCGGCGAGACGGTGCGGCGCGAGATGCCCGCCCTGACGCTGGAGCAGTTCCCGCCCGTGCTGGAGGACTACCTGCCGCTGCTGCGGCGGGTGGTGTACGTGACCGCCGACGGCGGCATTCACGACGAGCTGCCGGCCGGGCCGAGCGTCATGGTGGCGCACGCCTCGCCGCCGGTGCCGCACCGGCAGTACCCGAACCCCCTGTCGGCGGCGCTGTGGCTGCGGCCCTTCGAGGGGCCGTTCCCGCTGCCGGACGGGGTGCTGTACAGCGTGCACGGGCACACGCCGGTCCCCATGCCGCAGAAGCTGGGCCGGCACCTGTACGTGGACCTGGGCGCCTACGAGACCGGGCACCTGGCCCTGGTGGACCTCAACCCGCACGGCAGCCTGGAAGCCGGGCCGAAGATCCTGGTGCTGGAGGGCCGCGGCCGGCCGGAGATGCGCGGCAAGTACTCGCGGTTCGGGGAGCCGGTGCCGGCGCAGCTCACCCGCCTGGAGCGTCTGGGCCAGCGGTCCTGACCGGCCCGGCCTCCCGCAGGCGGGCTTCGGCCTCGGCCAGGGCGGCGGGCGTGTCCACGTCCAGCAGCCACGCGGCGGGAAAGGGGCAGGTGACCGCCTGCGCCGCGTGGGCGCGCAGCAGGTGCCGGGGGCCGTGGTCGGCGTCCGGCGCGGCCAGGATGGCGGGCAGCAGGTCGGCGCGGAACAGGTGCGGCGGGGCGGACACGGCCGCGTCCGGCGGGCCGTAGGCGGCCAGCGTGACCGGCGCGCGCCTGTCCGCGAAGGCGTGCAGCAGCGCCCTGTGCGCCTCGGCGGGGACCAGCGGCATGTCGGCCAGGGCGAAGTTCACGCCGTCCAGCCCGGCGGGCAGGGTCTGCACGGCCGCGCGAAAGGACCCCATCATTCCGCGGCCGGGTTCGGGGTTCACCGCGAACGTGACCGGCAGGTCCCGCAGCGCGTCACGGATGGCGTCCCCGGCCGCGCCGGGCGGCAGCACGACCAGCCGACAGGCGTAGCCGGGCACGGCGCTCAGGGCGGCGGCGGCGTGCCGCACGAGCGGCTGCCCGGCCAGGGACACCAGGGGCTTGGGGCGGCCCATGCGGCGACTCAGGCCGGCGGCGAGCAGCACGCCCGCCACCCGCACGTCCCCGGCGGCAGTGTTCATGGGCGCATCCTAAATCCCCGGCGGCCCTTCCCGTCACCGGGCGGCCGGGGCCGCTTCCGTACAATCGGGAGGTCCAGATTTTTCCCCTTGGTCTTTTCAGTGCAGCGAGGTGCCGTATGAAACTCAGTTACTCCGGTCAGGAACAGGTGCAGGCGCCCCCTCAGGCGGTGTGGGACTTCGTGCGGGACCCGCAGCGGGTCGCGGGCTGCCTGCCGGACGTGCAGGACGTGCAGGTCACCGGCGAGAACCAGATGGTCGCCACCGTGAACGTCGGGGTGGGCATGGTGCGCGGCAAGTTCAAGTTCAACATCGACGTGCAACCGGCGCCGGAGCTGGGGCGCGTGAACGTGGTCGTGCGGGGCGGCGGGCTGGGCAGCGTGATCGACATGACCGCCGGCGCGAACGTGGTGGACAACGGGGACGGCACCACCACCCTGGACTGGCAGGGGGACGCGGACATGCGCGGCCCGGTCGCGAACATCGGCGGGCGCATGCTGGACGTGCAGGCGCAGAAACTGATCGCGCGGACCTTCCAGAACATGGGCCGGCAGGTCGCCAGCGCCAGCGCGGGCGGCAGCGCCCCCGCCTGAGGGCCTTTACCCGGGGGTGATCTGCCGGCCCAGGTCCATCTCGATCACCGGGCAGGCGGTGATCTCCCCGTGGCGGGACACGGCCAGCACCCGGCGTTCGGCCAGGGTCCACAGCGCGCGGTGCACGGCCATCTCCTCGGCCGCGCCGCCGCCGGGCACCAGGGCGTCCAGCAGCGCGGTGTAGCGCAGCGCGTCCGGCAGGGTGCCGCCCAGATCGGGCGTGTGGTCGGCCACGCGGGTCAGGACGCGGCGCTGCTCGGGGGTGTGCGCCTGGGCCAGCAGGGCCGCGCGGGCCTGGGCGGCGCGGGCGCGGGCGTCACGTTCCTCGCGGCGGCGGGCCAGGGACTCGGCCACCTCGGCGCTGGGCGCGGTGCCGCGCCGGGCGTGGGACTCGGCCAGCAGGCGTTCCAGGTGCGCGTCGGCGCGGTCCTGCGCGGCCGTGCGCAGGTCCCGCACGCGGCCGCGGACGGTGTCGGCGGCGTCCTGCACGCGCGGGTCGCGGCGCACCGTATCGGCGACCGTGCCGGCGGCGCGGCGGGCGCTGCCGCCCAGGCCGCCGGCGGCGGCACCTTCCGGGGGGCGGCCCGGGGCCGGGCGGGGGTCGCGGGTGGCGTCGGCCACCGCGCGGGTCACGCGGATCAGGGTGCGCAGATCGGGGCGGGCCATAGGGTTCTTATACAGGGCGTGGCGCGGGGCGTCGTCATTCTTTCGGTGAGGGGACCTTCAGACGGCCGCGGGGCGGGCGGGTAGACTGCCTCCACGGCATTTACAGCGCACCGGCAGGAGGGCAGCATGGACGGCACACCCGCAGGCATTCCCGCAACGCTTCCCCCGCTGGGGGACCTCCAGGCGGCCTTCCGGGGGCAGGGGTACGTGACCGGCGAGGCGCTGGGCACCGCGCTGCGGCTGGTGGTGGCGCTGGGCCGGCCGCTGCTGCTCGAAGGCCCGGCCGGCGTCGGGAAGACCGAGGCGGCCAAGGCGCTCGCGGGCGTGCTGGGCGCCCGGCTGATCCGGTTGCAGTGCTACGAGGGCCTGGACGCGTCCGCGGCGCTGTACGAGTGGAATTACGCCCGGCAGCTGCTGCACCTGCGCGCCGCCGAGGTGCGCGGCGAGCGCGTGAGTGACGAGGACCTGTACGCCGAGCGCTTCCTGCTGCCCCGGCCGCTCCTGCAGGCGATCCGGGAGGACGCCGCGCCGGTGCTGCTGATCGACGAGGTGGACCGCGCCGACGAGGCCTTCGAGGCCTTCTTGCTGGAACTGCTCTCGGAGTGGCAGGTCACGGTGCCGGAACTGGGCACACTGACGGCCCGGTCGCGCCCGCACGTGCTGCTGACCAGCAACCGCAGCCGCGAACTCAGTGACGCGCTGCGGCGCCGCTGCCTGTACCACTGGGTGGATTACCCCACCCGCGCGCAGGAGCTGGAGATCGTCCGCACCCGCCTGCCGGGCATCGACGGGGCGCTGGCGCAGCAGGTCACCGACGCCGTGCACACCCTGCGGGCCCTGCCGCTCGGCAAGCCGCCGGGCGTGGCGGAGACGCTGGACTGGGCGGCGGCGCTGGTGGCGCTGCACCGCGGGGCGCTGGACGCCGCGGCGGTCGCGGACACCCTGGGCGCGGTCCTGAAGCTGAGGGAGGATCAGCTGCTGGCCGCCCCGACCCTCAAGGGCCTTTCCACGCCCGGCTGAGATGGAGGCTGCCGAGGTCCTCTCCGGGCGCCTGCCGGAATTCGTGCGGCAGCTGCGGGAACAGCACGGCTTCCTGGTGGGGCCGGGCGAGACGGAAAGCGCCCTGCGGGCCCTGCAGGCGGTGGACCTCCGCCGTGAGGCCGAGGTCCGGGAAGCGCTGCGGGCGGTGCTGACCGGCCGGCGCGAGCAGGGCCCGGTGTTCGACGCGGCGTTCCGGGCGTTCTTCCACCCGGCGGCCACGGCCGGGACCCCTCCCCTCCCCCGCCTGAACGCGCCCCCGGCCCCGGCGGCCCGCCCGGCCGGCAACACGGCGCGCGAGGGGCCGCCCACCCGCCCGGGCGAGGACCCGGACGCGGCACCTACCGACGCCGAGGCGGCCGGCCCGGTGCGCCCGGCGGGGCGGCCCCGGCCGGGCGACTCGCTGGGCGACGCCATCCAGGCGCAGACCCGCCGGACCCTGCTCAGCCCGAACGCGGCGGAGGGCGGCGAGGCGCTCGTGCAGGGCGCGGACCTGCACGAGCTGCTGGGCGTGGCGGGGCGGCTGGTGCGGGCGGTGCCGCTGGGCCCGTCGCGGCGGTTGCGGGCGCAGGCGCGCGGCACGCGGCTGGAGGTCCGGGGCACGCTGCGCGCCGCGGCCCGCATGGGGGGCGAGGCGACGCGGCTGTACTGGCGGGGCCGGCCGCGCCGGGACCCGCGGTTCCTGGTGGTGCTGGACGGCAGCCGCAGCATGGGCGAGGCGGCCGGGCGGCTGCTGCGCTTCGCTCAGGCGCTGGCGCTGCGCGGGCGGGTGGAGGTGTTCGTGTTCAGCACCGGCCTGCACCGCCTGACCCCGCAGCTGCGCCGGACGCCGCCGGGCGCGCCGCTGCGCCTGCCGGCGCTGGGGGACGCCTGGGGCGGGGGAACGCGCATCGGGGAGAACCTGCTGCGCCTGACGCGGGACGAGCAGGCGCGCGTCACGCCGGACACGCTGGTGCTGGTCCTGAGTGACGGGCTGGACACCGGCGACCCGGCGCTGCTGGTGCGGGCCCTGCGGGACCTGAAGCGCCGCAGTGCGGGCGTGGTGTGGCTCTCGCCGCTGGCAGGTACGGCCGGCTACCGGCCGGTGCAGGTGGCGGTGCAGGCGGCGTGGCCGCACCTGCGGGCGTTTCTGCCGGCGGGCCGCGTGGCGGACCTGCATGCGCTGCCCGGGCGGCTGCGGGAGGCGGCCCTCAGAGGTCGCGGCGGCTGAGGCGCCACGCGGCCCCGCCCACCGCGACCAGCGTCAGGACGGCCGCCCAGGCGAGCAGGCCGGGGTTCATGGGGTCACTGCCGAAAAAGGGGTTGGCGCCCTGGGAGCGGCGGGCGATTTCCAGCAGCAGGTCGGGTTGCAGGTGGTAGCTGGCCCCCAGCCACAGGGCGTTGGTGGGCATGGCGATGTTCGCGGCGCGGCCCAGGGTGGTGAGGGTGGGGTTGGCGCTGATCTGCCCGATGGCGCTGAGGATCCCGCCGGCCGAGCCGAGGCCGTACAGAACGAACACGCCGATCCCGCCGGCCAGGGTGGTGAACAGGGTGCTGCCCAGCACGGTCAGGGCGGTGAGCAGCGCGACCGCCAGGGCGATCAGGAGCACCGCGGCGCCCGGGGCCGGCGGCAGGTAGCCGGTGATGGCGTACACGCCGCCCAGCAGCGTGGCGCTGAGCAGCGCGACGTACGTGACGTTCACGGTGAGGAAGCCCAGCCAGCGGCCCAGGACCAGTTCGCTGCGGCGGATGGGCCGGGCGATGACGCTCTGCATCACGCCGTTCTCGATGTCGCCGCTGATCGCGCCGACGGTGGAGAGCACGCTCATCAGGGACGCCAGGAAGTACACGAGGTACATGCCGAGCATCGCGGCGTACATGACGGGCAGGTTGCCGCTGCCGTTGGCGCTGCGGCCGTTCAGGCCGGCCTCGGCGGCGCGGGCGTCCAGGGACGCGTCCATGCGGAAGATGCCGTACAGGTAAAACCCGATGAACAGCGCGCTCAGGACCAGCAGCACCGCCACCAGGCGTTTGCGCACGGCCTCGCGCAGGGACAGTTCCGTGACCAGCAGGACGTTACGCACGGGCGACCTCCGGGCGGGGCGCGCGGGCGGCTTCCGGAGTGTCCTCGATCAGGTCCAGGAACATGGTTTCCAGGTCCGGGCGGCGGGGCGTGAGGGCGTGCAGCTCCGCGCCGGCCGTGAACACCGCGCGGGCCAGCGCGGGAATGGCGGACGCCTGCGCCACCCACACCTCCAGGTCCACGTGCGTGGCGGGGTTGGTGTCCACGCGCCGCACCTCGCCCAGGCCGCGCAGGGTGTCCAGCAGGCCGTCGGGGAGGCGGTTCACGCGCAGGTCCACGGGCAGCACGCCGCCCATCAGGTCGCGCATGCTGCCCTGTTCCAGCACCCGGCCCTGTTTCACGAACGCCACCCGGTCACACACCTGCTCCACTTCGGACAGCAGGTGAGAGTTCAGGAACACGGCCACGCCCTCCGCGCGCAGCCGCTCGATGATCTCGCGCACCTCGACCCGGCCGATGGGGTCCAGGGCGCTGGTGGGTTCGTCCAGGAACACCAGGCGCGGGTGGGCCAGGATCGCCCCGGCCAGCCCGGCGCGCTGCAGCATGCCCTTGCTGTACCCGCCCAGCGTCTCCCGGCCGCGCCCGCCCAGGCCCACGGTCTCCAGCACCTGCGGGATGCGGGCGCGCAGTTCGGCGGCCTTCAGGCCGGCGAGCCGGCCGTGGAATGTCAGGAATTCCTCGGCGGTCATCCAGGTCTGGAACCGGAACTGCTCGGGCAGGAAGCCCAGGCGCGCGCGGACCTGCGGGTCGGCGGGCCGGCCGCCCAGGACCTGCACCTCGCCGGCCGTGGGCAGCACGAGCCCCAGGAGCATCTTCACGGTGGTGCTTTTCCCGGCGCCGTTGGGTCCCAGGAACCCGAAGACCTCGCCTTCCGGGACGGTCAGGGTCAGGCCGTCCACCACGGCCCGAGAGCCGTACACCTTGCGCAGTTCCCGCGTCTCGATGGCATTCACCCGGCCAGCATAGGGGGCCGGGACGGGACGGAAATCCTGCGAAAGATGCAGTCGGTGGCGCGGCCCTGGGTATCATTGCCGCGCCCATGCCTGCGCCTGCTGCCCCCACGGCCGTGATCCGCCTGTCTGCCCGGCCGGGCGGGGGGGCGTCCTGGCGCACCTTCCGTGACCCGGTGCGGGTGGTGCAGGCCCTCACCCTGGCCGAGGTGCAGCCCGCCCTGCGGGAGGTGGAGGCGGCCGCGCAGGCCGGCCTGCACGCGGTGGGGCTGGTGGCGTACGAGGCCGCCCCGGCGTTCGAGCCGGCCCTCCCGGTGCGGGAGACCGGGGGGTTCCCGCTGGTGTGGTTCGCGCTGTTCGACGGGTTCACCGAGGAAGGCCCGGACGCCCCGGGGCCCTTCACGGTGGGCGACTGGACGGAGGACGTGACCCGGGAGGCGTACGCGGCGGCCATCGCGGAGATCCGCGGGCAGATCCAGGCCGGGAACACCTATCAGGTGAACCACACCGCGCGCCTGCACGCGGCGTTCGCGGGCGACGACCGGGCGTGGTTCGCGGCGCTCAGCGCGGCGCAGCCCACGCCGTACGGCGCGTACCTGAACCTGGGCCGCTGGCGCGTGCTGAGCGTGTCCCCGGAACTGTTCTTCCGCCTGGAGGGCGGCGTGCTCACCACCCGGCCCATGAAGGGCACCACGCCGCGCGGCCGCACCGAGGACGAGGACCGGGAGAGGGCGGCGTGGCTGCCGCAGTCGGTGAAGAACCGGGCGGAGAACGTGATGATCGTGGACCTGCTGCGCAACGACCTGGGCCGCGTGGCGGCGTTCGGGTCGGTGCGGGTCACGGAGCTGTGCCGGGTGGAGCGGCTGCCGACCCTGCTCACCATGACGTCCACGGTGCAGGCGCGGGTGCGGGCCGGGCTGGGCCTGACCGACGTGTTCGCGGCGCTGTTCCCGTGCGGGTCGGTGACGGGCGCGCCGAAGATCAACACCATGCGCCTGATTCACGCGCTGGAACCGCAGGCGCGGCGGGTGTACTGCGGCGCGGTGGGCGTGGTGGAACCGGGCGGCGACGCGGTGTTCAACGTGCCGATCCGCACCGTGCTGCTGGACACCGAGACCGGCGTGGCCGAGTACGGCGCGGGCGGTGGCATCACCTGGGACTCGGAGGCCGGAGACGAGTTCGCGGAACTGCAGGTCAAGGCCCGGGTGCTCACCGCACGGCCCCCGGCGTTCGAGCTGCTCGAAACTCTGCGCCTGGAGGCAGGGACGTTCCGGCACCTGCCCGGACACCTGGCGCGCCTGGCGGCCAGCGCGCGGTACTTCGCCTTCCCCTGGAATGAGGCCGGGATGCAGGCCGAGCTGGGCCGGGCGGCCGCCACGCACCCGGCCGGCGTGCACCGCGTCCGGCTCCGGCTGGCCCGGGACGGCGGCGTGACCGTGCAGGTCCTGCCGCTGGGCGAGAACCCGCCGGTGGTGCCGGCCGCGCTGGCCCGCACGCCAGTGGACAGCAGCGACGTGTTCCTGTTTCACAAGACCACCCACCGCGCGGCGTACGAGGTCCGCGCCGCAGAGGTGCCACCCGGCCATGAGGCGCTGCTCACGAACGAGCGTGGAGAACTGACCGAGTTCACCACCGGCAACGTGGTCCTGCGGCTGGATGGCCGGCTGGTCACGCCGCCGGTCACCTGCGGCCTGCTGGCCGGGGTGGAACGCGCCGACGCGCTCGCCCGCGGGCAGGTGACGGAGCAGGTCCTGACGGCCGCCGACCTGGGCCGGGCGGCCGAGGTGTGGCACGTGAATAGCATGCGCGGCTGGCGGCGGGCAGAACTGACGCTCTCCCCCGCCGTGGCGGGGGAGAGCGCAGGAAACTAGCTCAGACCACCTGTTCAGGCGGGCTGCAGGATCTCCTCGATGCGGCGCTGCACGTCCTCGTCCAGTTTCACGCCGGCGGCCTTCACGGTGTCCTGAATCTGGCTGACCTTCGTGGCACCCGTGATCACGCTGCTCACGCCCTTCTGGCGCAGCAGCCACGCCAGGGCCAGCTGCGCGCGGGTAATGCCCAGGTCGTCGGCGATGGGTTTGAGGTCCCGGACCTTCTGAATGTTTTCCTCGGTCAGGAAGTTCTTCGCCCACTGCTCCTTCTCGGTCAGGCGCGCGCCTTCCGGGCGGCCCTGATCGTACTTGCCGGTCAGCAGGCCCATCGCCAGCGGGCTCCAGACGACCAGCCCCACGCCGGCCCCCTCGGTGAAGGGCAGGATTTCTTTCTCCACACGGTCGCGGTGAATCATGGAGTACTCGGGCTGCTCGGTGATGGGGGCGTGCAGGCCGTGCGCGCGGGCAAAGCCGATCGCCTCGGCAATGCGGGCGGCGGGCCACATGCTGGTGCCCCAGTACAGGGCCTTGCCGTCGCGGATGACCTGATCGAAGGCCATCACGATCTCCTCCATGGGCACGTTCGGGTCGTAGCGGTGCGCGAAGTAGATGTCCAGGTAGTCGGTGCCCAGGCGCCGCAGCGTGCCGTCGATGCTTTCCAGCACGTGCTTGCGGCTCAGGCCGCGGTCGTTGACGTGGTCGCTCATGGGCCAGAAGACCTTGCTGGCGATGACCAGGGTGTGCCGCGGGAAGTCGCGCAGCACGGCGCCCATCAGTTCCTCGCTGCGACCGCGGGCGTACACGTCGGCCTGGTCGAAGTAGTTCACGCCGGCGTCGTACGCGGCGTGCACGATGTCCTTGACCATCTTCGAGGCGTCGTCGCTGATGCCGTAGGTCTCCCAGCCGCCCAGGGCGATCTCGCTGACTTTCAGGCCACTCTTCCCGACATTCCGGAATTCCATACCCTGCAGGGTAGCGCCGCCCGGCCAGGAGCGTGCGTGCGTGAAGAGACAGCCAGCAGAGCGGCCGGCCGGGTGGGTGGGGGATTCCCCGGTCCCGGGCCACCCTCCTATGCTGCCGGAATGCAGGAGCAACGGCAGACGGCCCTGGAACGGGCCTGGCAGCGGGTGGTGGACCGCGAGGCGCAGCGCATCCGGGAGGCGTTCATTCAGGGGCAGGGCCGGCTGGCCCCGGCGCGCCCGGCGTTCGCGTACTCGCTGGCGGCCCTGGTGCTGCTCGGGTACGTCCTGGTGGCCGCGCTGGGCGCGTGGCTGGTCGTGTGGGGCTTCGGGTGGTGGGGAACCGGGCCCACAAACGGGCCGCGCCTGACCTTCGCACTGATCCTGGCTGCGCCGCTGCTGGGGTACGTGGCCCTGGCCTTCCCGCGCCCGCAGGTGCCGCCCGGCCGGGTGGTCACGGCGGAGCAGGCGCCGGAATTTCACCGCCTGATCGGCGAGGTGGCCGCGCAGCTCGGCGTGAAGGCGCCGGAGCGCGTGCAGCTGGACGGGGACGTGAACGCCTTCATGGGCCGCGCCGGTCTGCCGCCCCGGCCGGTGCTGGGCCTGGGGCTGCCGCTGTGGTACGGCCTGCCTGCACAGGAGCGCGTGGCGATCCTGGCCCATGAGCTGGCGCACCAGCGCAACGGCGACCCGGCGCGCGGCAGCCTGATCTGGGCGGCCCTGACCATGCTGGCGCAGGCCGTTCAGGTGCTCACTCCGGACGGCCTGGGCAGCGGCGTTCCGCTGGTGCCGTACCTGCTGCTGGCCCTGCGGCTGCTTCCGCTGGGGTTGTACGCGGCGCTGGTCAGCGCCATCGGCGCGGAGCAGCAGACGGCCGAGTACCGCGCGGACCTGATGGCCGCGCAGGTGGCCGGCTCCGACGCGGCCGCGGGCGCCCTGGACAAGCTGCACCTGAGTCAGGCGCTGGAAAGCGCGTTGCACAAGCAGCGGCACATGCCCGAGCGGCCCCACGCCTTCCTGGAACTGCGGCACATCTGGGACACCGTGCCGGACGCGCAGCGGCAGCAGAAACGCGAGGAGTACGCGGCCCGCCGCGCCCGCCTGGACGACTCGCACCCCGCGACCGTGGACCGCCTTCAGGTCGTGCGGGCCTTCCCGCAGCCCCCGGCCCTAGTCCTGGATGAGGCGTGGAGCGCCCGGATCGACGCGGAGCTCACGCCGTTCGTGAAGCCGCTGGAACAGCAGGCCTTCGAGGCGTACCAGGAACGGTACGCCTCCTGGTAGGCCGTATCACATGAAGGAGGCCACCCGCGGCAGTCGCCCGAGTGGCCTCCTTCATGTGTGATCGCGTTACTTCATGCCCTGGGTGATGCGGCTGTAGACCTCGTCCATGCTGCCCACGCCGTTCACGGTGTACAGGTGCCCGCGCGCGGCGTAGTAGTCGATCAGGGGCTGGGTCTGCTCGCGGTACACCTGCTGGCGCCGGCGGGCGGTCTCCTCGTTGTCGTCGCTGCGGACCTTCTCGCCGCGCTCGGCAGCCTGCCGGCCACGGTCCACGATCCGGTCAATCAGGACCTGGTCCGGCACTTCCAGCAGCGGCACGGCGCTCGCGGGCGCGCCGAGTTCTTCCAGCAGCACGTCCAGCGCTTCGGCCTGGGCGGTGGTGCGGGGGAAGCCGTCGAAGATCACGCGCACCGGTTCCATGCCGGCCAGCCGGTCGCGGATCAGGGCGATCAGGATGTCGTCCGGCACGAGGTGCCCGGCATCCAGGATGGGTTTGACCTGCCGGCCGAGTTCGGTGTCCCGGGCGACGTGGTCGCGCAGGATGTCGCCGGTGCTGAGCTGCACGAGGTTCTGTTCGGCAGCGAGCCTCGCCGCCTGGGTTCCCTTCCCGGCCCCGGGGGGGCCGAGGAAGATCACGACCTTGTTGTTCTGAGTCACGTTGTCCTCCGTATACCTGCGCAGAATAGTGCGTTTGGGCGCGTGGGCGGCGCCGTTGAGCAGATACCGTCCAGGTGACGGGACCTCCCCAGGCCTGGAAACAGCGGCGCCGGCCGCCCCGGGTGGGGGCGGCCGGCGTGGTCCGGTGGCGCTGGGCTCAGCTGTTCAGGCGGCCGCGGATGCGGCCCTTGCTGATGAACCCGTCGTACCGGCGGACCGTCAGCTGGGCTTCGAGCTGCTTGAGCGTTTCGAGGGCGACGCCCACGATGATCAGGAGCCCGGTGCCGCTGAACTGGAAGGTGCTGATGCCGGTGGCGCGCTGCACGATCTGCGGCAGGATCGTCAGGACGACCAGGAAGATCGCGCCCCACAGGCTCAGGCGGCTGCTGATGTGCCCCAGGAACTCCGCGGTGGGCAGGCCGGGACGGACGCCGGGAATAAACCCGCCGGCCTCGCGCAGCTGCTCCGCGATGCGTTTGGGGTCAAACTGCACGCTGTTGTACAGGTACGTGAACCCGAAGATCAGCACGGATTCCAGCGCGAGGTACAGCGGCGTGCCGAAGGCGAGGTTGGTGCCCAGCCAGGCGCTGACGTCGGGCGCGCGGGTCAGGGTGGCCTGCTGGATCAGGTTGGGAATGATCAGCATGGCCGAGGCGAAGATCACGGGGATCACGCCGGCCTGGTTCACCTTGATGGGCAGCCAGGTGGCCTGACCGGCCCCCTTGGCGCCGGCGGTGCCGCTGCGCGCGCGGGCGTACGTGACGGGCACGCGGCGCTCGCCCTGGTACACGTACACGATGCCGGCGATGGTCGCGATGATCACGGCCACGAAGGCGATGATGGCGGTGAGCTGCACCGCGTCCGTGCGCAGGAGTTCGGCGGTGGCGGCGATCTCGCGGGGGTACGCGGCGATGATGCCGGCGGTGATGATGAGGCTGATGCCGTTGCCGATGCCGACTTCGGTCATGCGCTCGCCGAGCCACATGGTGAACGCGATCCCGGCGACCTGCGTGAGGACCATGACCAGGATGGTGAACAGGCCCGGTTCCCAGCCGACCGCGATGTAGCTGGCGTTGCTGTTGATGAAGCTCGCGAAGAAGGTCGCCTGCAGCGCACCCAGGCCGATGGCGGCGTAGCGGGTGTACTGGTTGATCTTCTTGCGGCCCTCTTCCCCTTCCTTGCTGAGTTTTTCCAGCGCGGGAATGGTGGTGGTCAGCAGCTGGATGACGATGCTGGCCGTGATGTACGGCAGCACGCCGAGCGCGAAGATCGAGAATTGCGAAAGGTTCCCGCCCGAGATCATGCTGATCAAACCGAACAGGCCGCCCGAGTTCGCGTTACTCAGGGCGGCGCTGTTCACGCCTGGGGTGGGGATCGAGTTCCCCAAGCGGTACACGGCGAGCAGCAGCAGGGTGAAGAGAATCTTCCGCTGGAGATCCGGAATCCGGAAGGCGTCGCGGAAGGCGCGGAGCATTGGTCCTTACTCCGCCTTCGCGTCGTCGGTGCTGGTCTGGGCTTCGGGCAGGATGACCTTCCCGCCGGCGGCTTCCACGGCCTGGATCGCGGCCTGGCTGGCGGCGTCCACGTGGATGGTCAGGGCGCGGGTCACTTCACCGCTGGCGAGGAGTTTCACGGGGCGGCCGCGGCGGCGCACCAGGCCCAGCACCTCGAAGGCGGTGCGGTCCAGGGTGTCGGCCTCAATGCCGTCGAGCTGGCTGAGCTTGACGATCTCGTAGGTGGTGCCGACGTTGTTGAAGCCGCGCTTGGGCAGGCGGGCGATCAGGCGGCTGCGGCCACCTTCGAAGAACTGGCCCTTGCCGGCGCCGCTGCGGCTCTTCTGGCCCTTGTGGCCGCGGCCGGCGGTCTTGTCGGTGCCGCCGGGGCCGCGACCGACGCGTTTGCGGTCCTTGCGGCTTCCGGGGGTGGGTTTCAGGTCGTGGAGCTTCACGCTTCCACCTCCAGCAGGTGCTTGACGGTTTCGACCATCCCGCGGATCGCGGGGGTGTCGTTGACTTCACGGCTCTCGCCGATCTTCTTCAGGCCCAGCGCCTTGACGGTGTCCACCTGGTACTGGGGACGGCCGATGACGCTGCGAACGAGCTTGATTTTCATTACTGGGCGCCTCCGGTGGTCGGCGCCGCTTCGGCGGTGCCGCGCAGCGCGCGGACCTGCTTGGCGGTGCGGAGGTTCTTGAAGCCGTCGAACACCGCGTACGCGACGTTCACCTTGTTGCGGCTGCCGAGTTCCTTGGAGAGCATGTTGGTGATACCGGCCAGTTCGGCGATGCTGCGGGGCACGGTGCCGGCGATCACGCCGGTACCGGCGCTGGCGGGCTTGAGCAGCACGCGGCTGGTGCTGTTCTCCCCGACGATCTCGTGGGGGATGGTGCCGTTCTCGACGGGCACGGTGATCATGTTCTTGCGGGCGATGCTCTTGGCTTTCTCGATGGCCACGGGCACTTCCTTGGCCTTGCCGATGCCCATGCCCACGCGGCCGTTGCGGTCGCCGAGGATGACCAGCGCGGCGAAGCGGAAGCGGCGCCCGCCCTGGTAGGTCTTGCTGGTGCGGTTGACGAACAGCATCTTCTCTTCGAATTCGCTCGTTTCGCGCTCCATGTTGCGGTCGTTCCGACGATTAAAAGTCAAGGCCACCCTCCCGCGCCGCGTCCGCGAGCGCCTTCACACGGCCGTGGTACTTGTACTGACCACGGTCGAACACGACCTGCTTGACACCCTTCGCAGCGGCGGCTTCGGCCAGGGCCTTGCCCACGGCGGCGGCGGTGTCGGTCTTGGTTCCGGATTTCACGCTGGCGCTGGAAGCAGCGGCGAGCGTGGTGCCGTTCGTATCATCGATGATCTGCGCGTAGATGTGCTTGCTGGAGCGGAACACGCTGAGGCGGGGGCGTTCGCCGGCGGCGGTGCGGACCTTGCGGCGGGCGCGCAGTTTGCGGCGGATGGTGGTTGCGGTAGCCATTATTTCTTCCCTTTCCCGCCCGTGGCGCCGGCTTTACCAGCCTTGAGGGCGATCTGCTGACCGACGAAGCGCACGCCCTTGCCGTGGTAGGCGTCGGGTTTGCGGACCTTGCGGACGTTGGCGGCCACCTGGCCGACCAGCTGCTTGTCGATGCCGCTGACGTCGATCTTGGTGGGTTCGGGCACGGTGAAGGTCACGCCGGCGGGCGGTTCGATCACGACGGGGTGGCTGTAACCGATCGCCATTTCCAGGTTCTTCCCGGCCAGCTTGGCGCGGTAACCGACGCCCTTCAGTTCCAGGTTGATGGTGTAGCCGTCGCTGACGCCCTTGACGGCGTTGGCGACCAGGGTGCGGGTCAGGCCGTGCAGGGCGCGGTGACGCTGCTGGTCACTGGGGCGCTCGACGAGCAGCTGGTCGCCGTCCTGGCGGATGGTCAGTTCGTTGTTGTAGGGAACGGTCAGTTCGCCTTTGGGGCCCTTGACCTTGAACACGCCGTCCTGGGCGTTCACGGTCACGCCGCTGGGCACGGCGATGGGCTGTTTTCCGATACGGGACATGCAGTCCTCCTTCTTCCTTAAATCACCGCGCGGGCGGTGAGGTCAGGTGGGTGGGCGCGGGCTGGGGGCGGGCCCCGGCCGCGGCGCGGCGTCTGGTCAGCGTCGGCCTTTGAGGGCGGGCGTTACCAGAGGATGCAGACGACTTCGCCGCCCACGCCCAGCTTGCGCGCTTCCCGGTCGGGGAGCAGGCCCTTGCTGGTGGAGACGACGGCCAGACCCAGGCCGCGCTGGACGCGGGGCAGGTTGTCGGCGCTGACGTAGGCGCGGCGGCCGGGGCGGCTGATGCGCTCGATGTGCTTGATGACCTGTTCGCGCTTCTCGCCGTACTTCAGCGTGACGCGCAGGGTGTCGGCGGGGGCGCCTTCGAGACGCAGGCGCTCGTAGCTGGCGACGTAGCCTTCCCGGACCAGCACTTTGGCCAGTTCTTCCTTGAACTTGGAGGCCGGGATGTCCACGGTCTCCTTGTGGGTGCGCGTCGCGTTGCGGATGCGCGTGAGCATGTCGGCGATGGGATCACTCAGCATGAAGCCTCCAAGGGCTTGTTCGGGTGGCGGGGTCGTGTTGGGGCCGACGTCCCGTTCCCGGCGTGCGGCCCGTCCCCAGGCAAGGCTGGCAGGCGGGCACAGTTCCCCCAATTCGAAAGTGGTCCGCGCAGAGTCAAAACCAGAGTCCTGCGGCGCTTCTTCTCTTGGGTCTTCACCACCCCGGACGATCACTGATCAAGCGGCCAGTTCGTATCCAGGGGGGACTCACAACCGCGCGGGCCCGCAGGCCCGGTACGGCAATTTCAGAGTGTACCAGACCCCCACCGGGCTGCGCAATCGCGGGGAGGGCCGCGGAAGAGGCGCGGGCCGTGAACGTCCAAGAACGCGTCCACGGCCCGCCTTGCCCGGTTCAGGCGGGGCGCCTCACCAGGTCTGGAGTTCCTTCACCAGGGCGTCGAGCTGTGCGCCTTCCAGCTGCGGGAAGGCAGGCATCTTCATGCCGCCGCCCAGGATCAGGCGGCGCAGCGCGGCCTCGTTGTTCAGGGCGGTGCTGCCGCGGATGGCGGCGGCTGTCTTGCCCTCGCCCTGCGGGCCGTGGCAGGCGGCGCAGTTCTGCGTGTACACCAGCTTGCCGTCCACGGCGGTGCCGAGTTCCGCCTGGAATTCCACGATCAGGTCATCCGCCTCGCGGCCTTCGGGGTCCAGTTTCTGGTACTCGCGCAGTTCCCGGATGCCGGCCTCGTACTGGCCGTACAGGCCGAGCGCGTACCCGTACAGCAGCCGGCCTTCGGGGGCCTTGGCGTCCAGTTTCACGGCCTGCTGCACGAAGTTCAGGCCCTCGTCGGCCATCTCCTGGGTGGTGAGCAGGAAAAACCCGGTGCGGCGCAGCGCGCGGGCGTTCGTCTTGTCCTTGAGCAGCAGCTGCGTGTACGCGCGGGCGGCCACCTGGTAGTTCTGGGCGTCCCAGGCGGCGTCCCCCCACGCGAGGTAGTCGGCGTTCGCCCTGGTCTGAGCGGCGCGTTTTTCCAGCACCGGCAGCCGGGAGGCGTTGCGCAGCTGCGCGGCCTGCACGGGGCTCATGCCGGCGTCCCGCCACTGGGGCAGGAAGGTGTACGCCCCGGCGACCGTCAGCGCAGCCACGCCCATCAGGGCGGCCAGCGCGGTGGGCAGCGCGGCCCGGGCGGTGCGGGGGGTGGGTGCGGCAGGCAGGGTGTCGAGTTCCCCCAGCACCTGGGTCAGGCGGACCTTCTCGCGGGTCTGCAGGTCGGCGTCGGCCGCCTCGCTCTGCAGTTCTTTCAGGCCGCGCAGCAGCTGGTCGCGTTCCTCTTCGAGTTCGGTGCGGCGGGTGTCCTCGGCGGTGGTGCGGGGCTCTTGCAGGGTGGGCCAGAGCAGCAGCACGAACAGCATCGTGCCGAGCATCAGGAGGATGTAGATCATGGGGACTTCCTGGGGGGGCCGGGGGGCGGCGGGCTGCGGTCGGCGGCGTTCAGCAGCGCCTGAATGCGGGCTTCCTGGTCGGCGGTGAGTTCCTGTTCGGGCGCGCGGGTGGCGCGGTGCGTGTACGTCCACCAGCCGAAGGCCGCCGCGGCCGCCAGCAGGATGGGCAGGGTCCACAGCAGGCTGGTGATGCCGGTCTTGGGCGGGTCGAGGAGGATGCGGTCGCCGTAACTGCTGGCGAAGGTGCGCAGGATCTCGGCCTCCGACCGGCCCTGGCGGACCATGTCGCGGACCTCGTTCATCATGTTGCGGCTGATGTCCGTCTGCGACTGCGCGATGCTCTCGCCGGAACAGATGGGGCAGTGGATCTTCATGCCGATGCGTTCCACCTGCCGCTCCTGCTCGACACTTAAGGGCTGGTCCGCCGGGACGGACACGATGTCCTGCGCCGCCCCCAGGCCGAGCAGCACCGCGCACAGCAGCGCGAGCAGACGCCGCAGCAGGCCGGGGCTCACAGCTGCGCCCCGGCGGTCTTCAGGGCGGCCCGGAATTCGGCCTCGTCGGTCACCGGGCCGAGCTTGCTGTACACCACGTTCCCTCCCGTGTCGATCACGTACGTCACCGGAACCTGCCCGATGCCGTACTTCATGGCGGCCTTCGACCCGGGGTCCAGCAGCGTGGGGTACGTCAGGCCGTACTCGGCGTTGAATTTCTGCGCGCCGGCCGGCTGGTCGTTGTACAGAATTCCCAGGTACGCCACGTTCCCCGGCGCGTCCGAGAGCTGCTTGAACAGCGGCGCTTCCTGCCGGCACGGCCCGCACCACGACGCCCAGAAGTTCACCACGACCGGCCGGCCCCGCAGCGCGGCGAGGTCGTGCCCGCGGGTGCCGAGGTCCTTCAGGGCGAAGGTGGGCGCGGCCCGGCCGATCAGGACGTTCGGCGGGTCCTTGCGCGGCGTGGTCAGGCCCACGGCCAGCAGGCCGAGCAGGCCCAGCAGCGCGGCGGGCACCAGCAGGCGGCCGGCGCCCGTCACGCGGTCGCCTCCCGGCGGCCCTTGCCGGGCTTGCCGGACCGCCCGGACCCGGCGGGCGCGGTGACGCGGGCCGTCTCGCGGACCGGCGCGGTCAGGCTGACGCCGGTGCCGAGCAGCAGCATGGCGGTGCCCCACCAGATCCACGACACCAGCGGCGAGTCGATCACGGCCACTGTCGCCCACTTCTCCTCCGGCACAGCCTTGAGCAGCGTGACGTAGGTGTCGCCCATCAGGTGGTACTTCACGGCCGGCATGGCGACCGCCTGCTGCGGCTGGTTCACGTAGGTGTTCATCTTCGGCGTGAGGGTCTCGTCCCCGACCTCCACGGTCGCGACGCTGGACATGCGCTCCGGGCGGCGCTCGGTGTCCAGTTTCGTCAGGGTGACTGCTCGCCCGAAGATGGTCTGCGGTTCGTTCAGGCGCAGCGTGACCTCCTGCTTGGCCTTGTACGTGCCGGAAAACCCGATGCCGACCGCCATCAGGATCACGCCCAGGTGCGCCAGGTACGCGCCGTACCGGCGGGGGTGCTCGCGGACCAGGGCCGGCAGGTGCTTCAGGCCGCCGCGGGCCAGGGCGCTCTGCATGGTGAGCTGCCCCAGACCCACCAGGTTGTACGCGCACAGGCCCAGCGCCAGCGCCAGCCCGGGGTTGCGCACGCCCAGCACGACCGCCAGCACGGTGGCCAGGAGGCCGGCGCCGACCGGCAGGCGCAGCGACTGGAAGAAGGTCTGGTTCGCGCGGCGCCACGGCAGCATGGGGCCCACGCCCATCAGGAACAGCAGCGCCAGGCCCAGCGGAATGGCGAACACGTCATAGAAGCTCGGCCCGACCACCGTGCGGAAACCGCGCACCGCCTCCACCAGGATCGGGAAGAGGGTCGCCAGGATCACCAGCGCGGCGAACAGCACGAACACCACGTTCCCGCCCAGCACCGCGCCCTCGCGGGACACCGTGGCGTCCAGGCTGTGTGGGTCGCGGATGGCCGGCAGGCGCCAGGTGGCCAGGCCCACGCCCAGCACCACCAGCACCGTGAAGAACATCAGGAAGATCGGCCCGATCGGCCCGTTGGAAAAGGCATGCACGCTCTCCACCACGCCGCTGCGGGTCAGGAAGGTGCCCAGCACCGTCGCGGCGTACCCGAAGATGATCAGGTACAGGTTCCAGCCCTTGAGCATGCGCCGGCGCTCCTGGATCTGCACGCTGTGAATGAACGCCGTGGCGAGCAGCCAGGGAATGAAGCTGGCGTTTTCCACCGGGTCCCAGGCCCAGTACCCGCCCCAGCCGAGAATCTCGTAACTCCACCAGCCGCCCGCGGCGATCGCGGCGGTCAGGAACGCCCAGGCGACCATCGTCCAGCGCCGCGTCTGGATCAGCCAGGACTCGCCCAGGCGGCCGGTGACCATGGCCGCGATCGCGTACGCGAACGGCACGCTCAGGCCCACGAACCCGATGTACATCAGCACAGGGTGCACCGCCATCATCCAGTGGTTCTGAAGCAGCGGGTTGGGCCCGCGGCCGTCCTGCGGGACGTCCACGACCGGCGTGAAGGGACTGGCGACCGTGAGGTTCAGGCCGATGAAGAACACCAGCGACAGCGCCATGACCGCCAGCACCCAGGGGCGCAGCACGTCGCGCCGCGCGGTCAGGGACACCAGGAAGGCGTACAGCGACAACACCCACGCCCACAGCAGGATGCTGCCCTCCAGCGCCGCCCAGAGGGTCACGACCTTCACCCAGGTGGGCGAGACGCTCATGCTGTGTTCGGCCACGTAGCGGACCGTGAAGTCGTTGCTGAGAATCGCGTACTCCAGCGTGCCCAGAGCCACGCTCACGAACAGGAAGTTCGCCCAGAGGCTCATGCGCGTGCTCTGCTCCAGCCGGGCGTCCCCGCTGCGGCCTGCCAGAACGCCGCTCACCAGGGCGTACAGGCAGAACGCCAGCGCGAACATGAGGGCCAGCGTGCCGGCCGCGCCCACCGGACTGAACGCCAGTCCCAGAAAATCCGTCATACCCCCAGCGTAGCCTGCCCGCCCGAAAGGCAGAAGGTCAGGCGTCACGGAAGGTGCGGCGGGCCGCCCCTCACCTGACGGGCCGCTCCGGACAGGTCAGCGAACCCGACCGGCCCGGTCCCATTTCAACCGGCCGCCGGGCGCAGCATCTCCCCCACCGCCAGCACGGTGCGCCAGTTACGCACAGTCGCTGGGCACCCCAGCTGCCGCTCGATCAGCGCGTGCGACAGCCGCACGTTCTTCACGCCATCCGGCACCGTCTGGTACAGCGTGCGGCCCACCACCGTCCACCGCTCCGCCCCGAAGTCCCGCGCGCGCAGCGCCGCCAGCCCCTCCGGTCGCGGCTCCGCGCCCAGGAACGCCGCGGCGACATTCACCTCCCCCGGGTCGAAGGGGCAGGCGCGAACGGCCTCCTCCCACGCGGCCGCGCTGCGCACCACGACCGCCACCTCGAACCCGGTCATGGCCTCGATGGCCGCGCGCAGCTTCACCGCCAGCGCCGCCTCGTCCTCTCCGGGCGCCGCGAACACCACGTTGCCGCTCTGAATGTACGTCCGGGCTCCGGGGTACCCCAGGTCCGCGAACAGGGCACGCAGGGCCGCCATGCTCACCTTGCGCTGCTTCCCCAGGTTGACCGACCGCAGCAGGGCGACGTGCATGGGCGGCCTAGCGGCCCTGCATGGCGGCCTGCATGCGGTCCACCACGCGCTGCGCCTCGGCACGCGACCGGTACGGGCCGCTGATCACCACCGGGTCCCCCGCCCGCAGCCGCAGCTGCGGGGCGTACGCGGGCCGGCCGTGGCCCTGCGGAAGCTGCGTGACCTCCACCGCCTCGATGGTCCCGAACGGAATGGCCCGCCGGCCGGACTTGAAGCGCGTGCCGTTCACCTTGTGAATCACGGCGTTGGCGGCGTCCACCTCCAGGTGCGAGGACGGCTGCCACAGCATCAGGTACAGGCCCGCCAGGGCGCTGAGCAGGCTGGCGGCGGCCACGATCCAGTGCCCGGCGGTGTCCATGCCCAGCCGGGAGGCCAGCCACGCGAACACGGCGGCGGCCAGCAGGGTCAGCAGCGGGTAGATCAGCGGGGACTGGCCCGCCTCCGAGGACTTGAACACGGTCTTCCGGGCGGCGGGGGTCGCCAGGGCAGGCGGCATACCTGCCCAGTGTACGGCACGCTCCGGCCGCTCAGCGCGGGGTCACAGTTCGTTGACTTCCGGCTGGAAGCGCACCTGCCGGATGAACTCCAGGTACTCGGCCTGCGTCAGGGCCTGCGTCTGGCCGCTCAGCGCGACGAACAGGGCCTCCAGGACGTTCGTGGCGAAGTTGCGGCTGCCGATGCGGGGCGTGGTCGTGATCAGGCGCCGCACGCCGCGCTCCTTCATCCAGGCGCGGTCGGCGGGCGTGATCGTCTGCGTGAGGACCGTCTTGCCGCTCAGGTCGCGGGGCGCGTAGCGCTTGACGTAGTGGGTGTCGCCGGCGATCACGTCCGCCCAGCTGTAGTAGGGGGTGCCGCTGGCCTCCCGGCTGCTTTCCTGCTTCTTGCCGGTGGGGTAGAACCAGTCCTGCGGGAGTTTGGTGATCACGGGCAGGACCGTGCGCGCCACGCGGCGCAGCGTGCGGATGTTCCGGATCGGGTAGTTGATGTTCAGCCCGAACACGATGTCGCCGTACACGACGTCCGCGCCGTACTCGGAGAGCGCCTCGGCCATCCCGAAACGGTCCACGGCGCTGACCATCAGGACCTTCTGGGTCCGCCAGTTCAGGAGCGGTTCGAGCTGCCCGATCGCGTCGCGTTCCAGGGTGTTCTTCAGGCCGCTGCCGTCCAGCACGGGCGTGATTTTCGCGTTGGCGACCAGGGTGCGCACGTTGTTGAAGGTGTAGCGCCGCCCATCCGCCCAGACGTACAGGTCCGCGCCGCCCAGCCCGAAGGCCGTGACCCGGCCGTCCAGCTCCCGGAACAGCTGCGCGGCCCTGGCCTTGTCGCCGTCGGTGCCGATGCGTTCCAGGATGAACGGCTGGCCCAGCAGTTCGATCTCCTCGCGGGCGTTGCCGCGGCTGCTGCCCAGGCTGACGCTCACCACGTGCTTGAACCCGGCCGGAGCCGCCTGCCAGCCCTGAAGAAGGTCACTCATGACAGGGGGCATTGTAGGGGCGCCGCCGCCAGGGAACGCCACGCTGCCCCGAACCTGAGGGAACCGGTTCGTGATCAAACCGTGAGGCCCGGCCGCCGGGCCGCCTTCTAGGATGCGGGGATGGACCTGCTGGTGCAGCTGGAAGGGCTGGTGCGGCTGATCGCGCAGTTCGTGGCGAGGCTCGCCGAGCTGTCCGCGGCGCTGATCGTGGCGTTCGCGGTGCTCGAGGCGCTGTACTTCGTGCTGCGGGTGTTCTGGAAGCGGGACGCCGTGCCGGACCACCGCAAGGAGGACCTGCGGCTGGCGCTGGGCCGCTGGCTGGCGATCGCCCTGGAGTTCCTGCTCGCGGCCGACATCGTGCTCACGGCGATCGCGCCCACCTGGCAGGACATCGGGCAGCTGGGCGCGGTGGCGCTGATCCGCACGGCGCTGAACTTCTTCCTTCAGCGGGAGTTCCGGGCGCAGGCCGAGCGGCGCCGGGCCCACGCGAACGGCGAGGCCGAGGCCTCCTGACCGGCCGGCCCGCGGTCAGCCCTGCGGCTGGGCGTCCGGTTTGGGGGGCATGCCCTGGCCTTCAGAGAGTTTGATCAGCCACATCATCAGCTGAATGAACGCCAGGGCCAGGGCCGGCATGCCGGCCAGCATCATGATCCAGCCGCTGATCTGCTGGTTTTGCAGCGGGGTGAGGTTCCACAGGCACAGGGCGTTCACGTACGGCGTGTACAGCACGTCGCGGGCGTAGAGCCACACGGCGGCCACGGCCATCATGGGCAGGCTGGCGATCAGCCCGAACCAGCCGCGGGAGCCGATCCCGGCCGGCTGCACGCTGGGCAGCGGCCGCAGGACCACGCCCCACACCAGCAGGCTGCTGAGCAGGTACAGCGCCGGCAGCAGGGACGCAGCGGTGTTCGTGACGATGCTGGCGTTGAAGCCGGCCGGGACGTTCCAGAAGACGATCACGGCCGTCCAGAGGGCCAGGGCCACCCAGGGGTCCAGCAGGACGTTCAGGACCCTGCCCAGGCCGCGACGCGGGTCGAGCCTCACGCCGCGCGGCACGCCCAGCACCAGCAGCGGCGGCACGAGTTCCGCCAGGACCATCAGGCGGGCCATGTACAGCGCCATGCTGGACTGCGTCATGGTGCCGGCCAGGCTCTGCGTGGTCAGGAACAGCAGGACCATGCCCACAGCGAAGGACAGAACGCGCCACAGCGGCCAGCGGGCCCGGCCCTCCGGCGTGCGGCGGGCCTGCGCGCAGCGCCAGGCGTACAGAGCCGCGGCGAGCAGCATGGGCAGCAGGAACACCGGGTCCACGTGCAGGCGCAGCAGGTCGGCCAGGGTGGGGTTCAGGTCGATGCCGCCCCCGCTGGGCGGGGGGACAGGCGGAAGGGGGGTGGGGGTGCTCATCGGGCGGGGTTCCTGATCACGTACTCCATGTCCTGCGCCACGCGGGCGGTCTGGGGGAGCTGGCTGTAGTCCCACAGCACCCGCAGCTTCCCGGCGGCGTCCACGAGGTACGTGGCGGTGGTGTGGTTCACCTGGTACTCGGCGGCGCTCTTGATGTCGGCTTTCTGGTAGCCCACGCCGTACTGTTTCGCCACGGCGGACAGCGTGGGTTCGGGGATGTTCACGCCGGTGCCCTCGCCGAAGTACGTGACGTACTCCTTGAGGCGCTGCGGCGTGTCGCGGTCCGGGTCCACGCTGACCATCAGGATTTTCAGGCGGGCCCGGTCGGCGGGCGGCAGGGTGTCGCGCGCGCGGCTGAGGTTCGCCAGGGACAGCGGGCAGATGTTCGGGCAGTGCGTGAACCCGAAGAAGATCGCGGTGGCCGCGCCCCCCGTCTCGCCGGGCGTGAAGGTCCAGGGCCGGCCGGTGTGGTCGGTGCCGGTCAGGGCGGCCGCCTGCGTGTTCGGGTAGGCGGTGCCGTAGAAGGGGTAGGGGCTGCGCAGCCGCGCCACGCCCCACGCGCCGGCGATCAGCAGCACCACGGCGCTCAGGGCCAGCAGCGCGGACACGTACCAGGGCCGGGGCGCCAGCGCCTCCGGGGTCAGCTCCGGCAGGGGGTCGGGGTGGGGGGTGGTCACACGGCTCACCTCAGGGTTTCCGGACGGTCGCGGTGACGTTCAGCGTCCGGCCGTCCTTCGCTTTCAGGGTCAGGGTGATCTTCTCACCGGGTTTCAGGGGGCGCTTGAGGCCCATCAGCATGAGGTGGTCGCCGGCGGGGCCCATGGTCAGGGTGCCGCGGGCGGGCACGGTCAGGGTGGGGACGGTCTTCATGCCGGTCATGGCGCCGGTGCGGGTGGTTTTCATCAGCATGACGTGCCCGAACGTGGCGCTGCTCGCGCCGGTCAGCACGACGGCGGTGCTGCCGGGGTTTTTCAGGGTGAGGTGGGCGCTCGTCTCGGTGATGCCGGGCGGCACGGTCACGATGGTTGCCGAGAGGACCGTCAGCGGCAGCTTCGCGGCCATGGTGCGGGCCGGCGTGACCGCGGGCGCGGCGTGCCCGGTGTGCTGGGCCAGCGCCAGGCCTCCGGCCGTCAGGAGGGCGGCAGCCAGGGCCGCGGCGCGCAGGGGTGAGGTGGAAAAAACTGTCAGGTGGGGCATCCGGGAAACCTCGCGGAGGGAAGGCAGGGACAGGAGGGGCGCCCGGGTGGGCGCATCCGGCCAGTGTAGGCGGGCGCGGCGGGCCGGATTGTCCCCGCGTGCCCGGTGCGGTCCCCCGTCCCGGGTTCATGGAACAGGTTCCACGCTCAGGGGGTATGGTGGGCACGTCGCCCCCGCCGGTCCCTCAGCGCGCCCGGCGGGAGGCCCCCTGACCGCCGCGTTCCCGCCTCCCTGCCGCCCCCCTGCGCGGCCCCCCGATCCCGGAGTTCTGTCCTATGAGTGCCCCTTCCCGTCCGCTGCTCCCCTCGCCCGCCGGTATCCCTTCTGTGCGGGGCGCACATGCGTAAACCCACCATTCAGGACGTCGCCGTGAAGGCCGGCGTGGGCGTGGGCACGGTGTCCCGCGTCCTGAACAACCACCCGGCGGTGCGCGGCGTGACCCGGGACGCCGTGCTCAAGGCGATCTCGGATCTGGAGTACACGCCCAACCCGCACGCCCGGCGCATCGCGGGCGGCAAGAGCTACACCATCAGCGTGCTGCTGCCGGTCCTGACCACCGAGTTCTACACCCGGCTGCTGGACGGCCTGGAGGCCGCCTTCCAGGAGGCGCGGTACGACGTGGCGATCTTCCCTCTGCTGGACCGCTCGCGTCTGGAACGCTACCTGGGGTCGCACACCCTGGCGTACCAGGCCGACGGGCTGGTCATGGCGACGTACAACCTGCAGGCGCTGTTCCACGAGCACCGGCTGCGCACGCAGCAGCCGACCGTGCTGGTGGACGCCTACGCCGAACATGTGGACTGCGCGTACATGGACAACGTGACCGGCGGCCGCCTGGCCGGGGAGCACGCCGTGAAGGCCCCGGGCCCGATCCACGCGATCTGGGTGGAGACGGAACTGGATCAGCTGTTCCAGACGCGGGTGTTCGAGGACCGCCGCAGCGGCTTCATGGGCGCGCTCGCCGCGGCCGGGCGGGGGCTGGGCCGCGAGTGCGTGTCCAGTTTCGACACGCTGGCGGCCCGCAACACCGCCGCTCAGCTGCTCGATGCCGTGCAGACCGAACCGGGGGGCGTGCCGTGCACGGTGTTCGCGTCCGCGGACCTGCTGGCCGGCGCGCTGCTGGACGAGATGGCCGTCCGGGGCCTGCAGCCGGGCGTGGACGTGCGGGTGATCGGCTTCGACAACCAGCCGTGGGCGGCGGCGCGCGGAATCACCACGCTGCACCAGCCGGTGGAGAGCATGGGGTACGAGGCGGCCACGCTGCTGCTCACGCGCCTGAACGGGTACCGCGGCCCGGCCCGCGCGCGGCGGTTCGAGCCGAGCCTGATCGTGCGCGGCAGCGCCTAACCAGATCCAGAGGGCTACACGCGGGCGCGCAGGCCGATCAGCAGCCCGGCCGTGAACGCCCCCGCGAAAGGCAGGTTGGCGGTCAGGACGCGGCCCAGCCACTGTGCGCCCTGCTCGCCGCCCTGGCGCAGCCACGGCTCGGTGAGGGCCTGGAGTTTCAGCCAGTTCACGCTGACCAGCTCGAAGTACGCCATGACCTGAATGGCGATGAACAGCACGCCCACCACGACCAGCACCACCCGCCCGATCCATTTCAGGGCTAGGCCCGTCGCGAAGCCCAGCAGCGCGCCCACGCTCAGGTCCGGCAGCACCGGCCCCAGGGCGTCCATCAGGCCGGCCGCGGCGGGCGCGGCTTCGGGCGTGGGGGTGGGGGGCGGGGCCGTCAAAGCAGGCGCATGGTAGTGCATCCCCGCGCGGGGTGGGGCCGGGGGGGCCTCAGCCAATATGCTGACGATTTCATGAGCGTACTTGGTATCGTGGGGGGGTCGTGACCCCGCTTTCCGATCCTCCCCCGGTGAATCCGCACGGGCCTGAACTGGCGCAGGACCCCCTGACGTCCGTGCCGGACGCCGCGCCACCGGACGTCATCACGCCCGACCTGTACGCGCGGCTGCTGGGCGGCGAGGAACAGGCGTGGTTCGAGTTCGTGCAGGCCTACGAAGGCCGCATGTACGGTTACCTGTACCGCCTGGAAGGCAACAGCGAGGACGCCCTGGACCTCACCCAGGAGGTCTTCTACCGCGCGTGGCGCAGCTTCCGCACCTTCCGGGCCGGGGAGCGGGTGCTGCCGTGGCTGTACCAGGTGGCGCGCAACACGCAGATCGAATCCCACCGCCGCAAGCAGCTGCAGCGCTTCAGTCTGGAAGAGGCGCGGGAGGACGTGGGCTTCGAGGTGACGAGCACCGCCGCGTCCCCGGTGGCGCGGGCCGAGAGCGCCGACGCGCAGGACCGGGTGCAGCGGGCGCTGCTGCAACTCCCGGAGGAGTACCGCGAGGCGGTGGTGCTGCGCTTCGTGGAGGACCTGACCTACGACGAGATCGCGCAGGTGCAGGGCGTGGCGGTCGGCACCGCGAAAAGCCGGGTGTTCCGCGCCAAGGAGCAGCTCGCGGCGCTGCTCTCCGGCGTGGCCGACCTGCACTGAGCCCCCTGCACGGTGGCGAGCGGTGACGGGTTTCTGATGTTGCCGCCCACCTCACGGTGCGCGGCGCCGCCGGCCCGCTAGGCTGGGGCGTGATGTCAAGGCGCCGCGCCGCTCCCCTCCTGACCCTGGCCCTGGCCGCCCTGCCGTGGGACGTGCTCGCGCAGACCGGCACGACCACCACGTCCTTCCGCGTCGGTTACCAGGCCGACGGGGCGCTGCAGGCGCCGCTCTCCGTGACGTTTTACGCTGCGGCCCCGGCCGAGTACCGCATCCAGTGGGATTTCGGGGACGGCACGGGCGCCCAGGGCCCGGCGCAGGCGCACGTGTACTACCGCCCCGGCACGTACGAGGTGGGCGTGACGCTGCTGGACGCCCGGGGCCGCGTGGCCGGGCAGTCCAGCCTGAAGGTGAACGTGGTGACCAACGGCCCGGAACGCGCCGAACTGACCCTGCTGCCCGGCCGGGGCCAGCTGCGCGTGAGCGGCCAGGGCAGCGTGGTGTACGCCCCGGCCGCCCCGCAACTCACGGTGAACGGGCAGGCGGTCGCGGCCGGGGCAGCCACGCGCGTCGGCAACGGGCGGGTCACGGTGCAGTCCAGCGTGCGGTCCTCGGCGGGCACGCTGCTGTCCAAGTCCGTGCAGTTCACCATGGCGGACCTGGGCGGCAGCGCGCCCTTCGAGCTGGAGGTCCTGCGCCTGACCAACCAGGCCCGCGCCGGCGGCTGGAACTGCCAGACGCTGAAGCCCGGCGGGCGGGCGCTGGCGCCGCTGAGGCAGGACGCCGCGCTGGACGAGGCGGCGCTGGCCCAGTCGGCCGGCATGGCCCTGGCCGGGTACTTCGCGCACGAGAGCGCCCTGGACGGCAGCACGCCCCTGCGGCGTGCCCAGGCGACCGGCGCGCGGTTCCAGGTGGTCGCGGAGAACATCGCGGCCGGACAGGAGACGCCGCAGGAGGTCGTGACCGGGTGGCTGCGCAGCCCCGGGCACTGCAAGAACATCATGGGCGATTTCACGCGGATCGGGCTGTCGTTCGTGAACCGGCCGGGCACGAAGTACGTGCGGTACTGGACGCAGGTGTTCGCGCAGCCCTGAGCGGCTTCAGTCGGTGCGGGCCCGTTCGGTCAGCAGCGGGGACGGCTGGCCCAGGATCAGCGTGGCGATCAGCCCGCCGCCCTGCGCGTTTCGCAGGGTGACGTCCCCGCCGTGCGCGCGGGCGTAGCGCCGGACCAGCGACAGGCCCAGGCCCTGCCCCTCGGCGAGCCCGCGGGGCCCGCGTTCGTACGGCAGGAACAGCTGCTCGTGCAGGCTCTCGCGGATGCCCTCGCCGTAATCGCGCACGCTCACCTCGGGGTGGCCGTCCAGTTCGTACAGGGTCACGTCCACGCGACCGGTGGTGTACTTCAGGGCGTTTTCCAGCAGGTTCTCGATCAGCTGCTGCACCCGGTGCGCGTCCACCGGCCAGAACAGCGGCGTGGGGGGCGTGGTGATGCTCACCCGCGGCTGGGACAAGGAGCGCACCAGCACGCCCAGGTCCACGTGCTGCACGCGCAGGGTCACGTCCAGGTACAGGTCGTGCAGACGAGTCAGGTCGGCCCGCTGGCTGAGCTGCATCACGCTGTCGTCGATCAGGTCCAGCAGTTCGCCCTGCCGCTCGCCCGGCGCGGTGCGCAGCAGGTCGGTGGCGAGCAGCAGGCGCTGCAGCGGGCGGCGCAGCTCATGGTTGGCGAGGCTGAGCGCCTGCCGCTGCCGGGTTTCGCGCCGGGTGCGGCGTTCGCGTTCGGCGCGCCACATCACCAGGGCGCGCACGGTGAGCAGCATACTGAACAGCGCGGTCAGGAAGGCCGTGATCAGCAGCGCACGCTGGAGGGCGAGCAGGGCGGCGCGGGTGTCCGTCTCGACCACCCGGGCGTACTGCAGGGCCTGCGAGTTCAGGCGCAGCGCGGCGTTCAGGGCCTGCCGGGCGCCGTCAGGGCTGTGGGCCGCCAGGGCCGCCTGCACGTCCAGCAGCCGCATGTCGCCCTCGGCCTCGACGGCGGGCAGCTGCGTGAAGTTCTGTGCCCTAAGAGAGCTGTCCACGGCCCTCTGGTAGGCCTCCTCCTGGCTCTCGGCGGTGCGGGCGGGGTCCTGCAGTGCGAGGTAGTAGGCCTGGACGTCCTGCACGAGGCTCTGGTAGCTGTTGGCCTGCCAGTTGCTCTCCCGTTCGATCAGGGTGCGGTAGGCAGGCTGCGTGGCGTTGAGCAGCAGGGTCACGCTCAGGGCGGCCGGGGCGAGCAGCAGCAGCAGTTCCCGCTGGTAGATGCGGCGCGGCACGGCGCGCAGCATGCTCCGCAGGTTGGTGAGGGACCGGAGGGGACGGATGACCATAACGGGGCGGGGACAGCGCCCCCTCACTCTAGTGCAGGGGGCCTGAGCGCGGGGGCCCGGCGTGCCTGAACGGCAGATGAGGGAAGCGCGCGGGTTTCTGACGGGGCGGGTCAGGCGCCCATCATGTGACGCACGCACACTTCAGGCATGAAACAGCTCAAGCATGGCTTCCTTCCCCTGACCGTCACGCTGGCCGCCGTGAGCGCCTCGCTGCTCGGCGCGGCGCACGCGGCCGGCCCGGTCCTGAGCGCGCAGAGCATCATCGTGAACCCCACGCCCAGCCCCGTGAACGTGCGCGTCTGGACCGACCGGGACCGCACCGGCACGGCCACGCCCAATTACCTGCCCGGCGAGAAGATCCGCCTGTACACCAGCGTGTCGCAGGACAGCTACGTGTACCTGTTCAACGTGGACCCGAACGGCAAGGTGGACCTGATCCTGCCCAACCGCTTCCAGGGCGGCGGCAACTTCATCAAGGCGAACACCACCAAGGTGTTCCCGGACGGGAACGATCCCTTCACCTTCGACATCGCCGCGCCGTACGGCGTGAACAAGGTCCTGGCGCTGGCCAGCCGCACGCCGCTGAACATCGACCAGATCGCCAGCTTCAAGAGCCAGCAGAGCAGCTTCGCCAGCGTGAGCGTGCAGGGCCAGGGCCAGCTCGCCCAGGCGCTGAGCATCGTGGTCCGCCCGGTGGACCAGACCACCTGGGACAGCGCGGTCGCGTACTACAACGTCGCCCAGATGCGCGCCTCGGCCCAGCCGGTGCAGCCCGCCAGCCCCATCGTGACCACGCCGCCCCGCACCGCGCAGGCCCTGAGTGTGACGGTCACGCCCGCCAACCCCTGGGGCACCGCGAAGAAGTGGGAGACGGTCACCGACACCCGCATCCCCATGGCCACCCTGCACGCCGATTACGTGAAGCGCCTGCAGGCCGAGGGGTACGTGCTGACGGGCACCAAGCGCAGCGGGAACAAGATCGAGTCGAAGTTCACGAAGGCCGGCGGTGGGAAGGCCGAGCTGAGCCTGAAGCAGAAGGGCAACCGCATCGAGGTCGAACTCGAACGCAAGTAACGCCGCAAAAATCAGCCAATCAGGGGCCGCCACGTGGCGGCCCTTTGACGTGCGTGTCCGGCCAGCCGGGCACCCCGGCGTGCGGGGCGGGGCGGGTCTGGTACGCTGGGGGCCGTTCCTATGCCGAGGATCAGTCCTTGCCTGCCCCGCGCCCTGCCTGCCTGCCCCGGCCTCTGCCGGGCGGCGCGGGCGGGTGCGGCGTCCCGGCTGATGAATCAGCGCCGCGCGCCCTGAGTGACCGTGTGCCCTCCCGGACCGGTCGGGCGTGCCCGCATGGGGTCCGGGGTGGGCCGCGTCCACCGGGGCGCTGACCTTGCCGACCATCCCCCATTCCAGACAGTGTTCCCGTGAGTCCTGTGGAGGCCCCATGACCCGCAAGAAGACGAGTAAGACCCCCGCGCCCGACGCGCCCGCACCTGCCCCTGACGCCTTCCAGGCTTCGGCGGCGGCGTACGACGCGGCCGGGGACATGTTCCAGATTCTCGCGCCGGACGGCACGGTCGTCCGCCCGGAGGCGCTGCCCAGCCCGGAGCAGCGCGTGCACCTGTACCGGCAGATGCGCCGCGCCCGGCAGTTCGACGAGCGCGGCTGGGTGCTGTACCGCCAGGGCCGCCTGGGCGTGTTCCCGCCCTTCGGGGGCATGGAGGCCAGCCAGTGCGGCACGGCCGCCGCGCTCACCAGCGACGACTGGCTGTTTCCCACGTACCGCGACACCGGCGCCGCCCTGACGCTGGGCCTGCCGATCGCGCGGACGCTGGCGTACTGGCGCACCAGCCCGCACGGGTGGGCCATGCCGGAGAACCTGAAGGTGCTGCCCTTCTACATTCCCATCGCCACGCAGTACCCGCACGCGGTGGGGGCGGCGCTGGCCGAGGCCCGGAAGGGCACGAAGAACGTCGCCATGGCGTTCATCGGGGACGGCGGCAGCAGCGAGGGGGACTTCCACGAGGCGCTGAACTTCGCCGGGGCCCTGAACGCGCCGTGCGTGTTCATCCTGCAGAACAACGGCTGGGCGATCAGCGTGCCCACCAGCACCCAGACGAAGGCCACCAACCTCAGCAAACGCGCCGAGGGCTACGGCATTCCCGGCGTGCGCGTGGACGGCAACGACGTCCTGGCCACCTGGCACGTGACGAACGAGGCCGTGCAGCGCGCCCGGCAGGGCGGCGGGCCCACCTTGATCGAGACCGTCACGTACCGCGTGAAGCCGCACACCGTCGCGGACGACCCCAGCCGCTACCGCACCGAGGAAGAGACCGCGAAGTGGACCGAGAAAGATCCCGTGGTGCGCCTGCAACAGCACCTGCTGAAAGAAGGCATCCTGACCGAGGAGCAGGACGCCGCGCTGCTGGCCGAGGTCGCCGCGGAGTTCGAGGAGGCGCTGAAGGAAGCCGACGCGTACCCCGACCCCACCCCGGCGGAGATTCTGGATCACGTGTTCGCGGAGCCCACCCCGAACCTCGTGAAGCAGCGGGCGCAGATTCTCGCGGAGGTGGACGCATGACGGCCGTGGCAGGCAGGAAGACGATGACGATGGTCGCGGCCATCAACGACGCGCTGGACATCGCGCTGACCCAGGACCCCGCGGTGCACATCTTCGGGGAGGACGTGGGCGTGATGGGCGGCGTGTTCCGCGCCACCGACGGCCTGCAAGCCAAGCACGGCGTGGCGCGCGTGTTCGACACCCCGCTGGCCGAGGCGAGCATCGTCGGGATGGGCATCGGGATGGGTCTGGCGGGCCTGAAACCGGTCGCGGAGATCCAGTTCGCGGGGTTCCTGTACCCGGCGCTGGACCAGATCCTGTCGCACCTGGGCCGCTACCGGCACCGCACCCGCAGCCGCTACCACCTGCCCATGGTGGTCCGCGCGCCGTACGGCGGCGGGGTGCACACGCCCGAGCAGCACGCCGACAGCCCCGAGGCGATCCTGGCGCACACGCCGGGCGTGAAGGTCGTGATTCCCAGCACGCCGGCGGACGCCAAGGGCCTGCTGCTCGCGGCGATCGCGGACCCGGACCCGGTGTTCTTCTTCGAGGCGATCAAGCTGTACCGCAGCGTGAAGGAGGAGGTGCAGGAGGGGCACTACACCCTGCCGATCGGCAAGGCGCGGATCGTGACGCCGGGCGACGACGTGACGGTGGTCTGCTACGGCGGCATGGTGGAGGTCGCTACGCGCGCCGCCGAAGCCGCGCGGCAGGCGGGCATCGGGGTGGAGGTCATCGACCTGCGCAGCCTGGTGCCGCTGGACACCGACACCATCCTGAGCAGCGTGGAGAAGACCGGGCGCGTGGTGATCGTGTCCGAGGCGCCGCGCACGAGCGGGTTCCACAGCGAGATCGCGGCGATCATCGCGGAGGAGGCCATCGAGTTCCTGCACGCGCCGGTCGTCCGCGTGACCGGCTTCGACGCGCCGTACCCGCCCTTTACCGCCATCGAGGACGTGTACCGCCCGAACCCGGTGCGGGTGGCGAAGGCCATCCGGCAGGTCATGGCCTACTGACGCCGGGCAATGGGCGCTGAGGTCACGGTTGCACCTCAGTGCCGGATCATGAAGGCGGAACAGCATGAGGGTGATGCTGTTCCGCCTTTCCCTGTCCCTTCTGACCGGCCTGCTGCTGGGGGCCGCCGCGCCCGCGCAGGGGGCGGCGCTGCCAGCGCAGGCCAGCGTGGGCACCGTGCGGCACGAGTACCAGCGGCTGAACAACTGCGGGCCGGTCACGGTGGGCATGGCCCTGAACCGCTGGGGCAGCACCCTCACCCAGTACGACATCGCCCCGAAGCTCAAGAGCGGCGCCGGGGACGTGAACGTCTCCCCGGACGAACTCGCGGCGTTCGCGCGGGCCCGGGGGTTCCGCGCGCACCTGGGCACTGCCGGCAGCCGCACGCTGCTCAAGGCCCTGCTGGCCGCCGGGGTTCCGGTGATCGTGGAGACGTGGTTCATCACGCCGGACAGCGGCGGCATGGGTCACTACCGCCTGCTGACCGGGTACGACGACCGCGCCGGGCACTTCACGGCCCTGGACTCGTACCTGGGGCGCCTGACCGTGCCGTACGCGAAGCTGGAGGGATGGTGGCGGTCGTTCGGGGGCACGTACGTGGTCGTGTACCCGCCCGCCCGGGAGGCGCAGGTGCGCTCGGCGCTGGGCTGGCGGGCCGAACCGGGCCGGGAGAAGGCCTGGGCGCTGGAGCAGGCCCTCGCGGACGTGCGGGTGCGGCCGGACCCCCTGGCGTGGCTGAACCTGGGGCACGCGACCCTGGCCGTCGGGGACGCGCGCGGCGCCGCGCGGGCCTTCGACCGGGCGGAACGCGCGGCGCCGATGCGGGCGCTGGATCCCACCCGGCCAGATCGGGCGGCGGGCGGCTGGGCGTGGCGGACGCTGTGGTACTCGTTCGGGCCGCTGGAGGCGTACACGCGCATCGGCCGGTACGCGGACGTGCTGCGCCTGACGGGCGCGGTGCTGCGGGACGTGCCGGCGCACGAGGAGGCGCTGTACTGGCGGGGGCGGGCGCTGGCCGGACTGGGCCGCGCGGAGGCAGCTCGGGCCGCGTACCGCGAGGCGCTGCGGCTGCGGCCCGGGTTCGAGGCCGCCCGGCAGGCCCTGACCCGACTGGGCTGAGCCCCCACCACACAGGACGAAGGCGCCACCCCAGGTTGACGGGGTGGCGCCTTCTCTGAAGCTTACTTCTTGGGCGCGTCGATGACCTTGCTGGCCTTCTTCTTGCCGGGGGCGTCCACGGTGACCTTCTGGACGTTCTGGCCGAGGTGCGCGGTTTCCTTCTCCACCTGCTTGTTGATGAAGATCTGCTGCACCACGCCGATCAGGGTGCTCAGGATGATGTAGATGGTCACGCCGGCGGGGAAGGTCAGCGCGAAGTACAGGAACATCAGGTAGATGGGCGCCTGCTGGCGGAACATCTCCGGGCTCTTGCGGGTGCTGACGTACAGCTGCGCGATGTTCACGACGAGGTACACCAGCGCCAGGATGTACAGCGGGTCGGGAATGGCGAGGTCCGGGAGCCACAGGAAGCCGCTGTCGAACTCGAAGTTGCGGATGGTGGACCACAGCGCGATCAGGACCGGGAACGGCAGGAACATGCTCAGGCACCCGGCGGGGTTGAAGTTGTAGTCGCGGTACAGCTGCTGCATTTCCTGCTGCATGGCCCGCTGGGAATCCACGTCGCTGCGGCCCTTGTACTTCTCCTGAATTTCCTTGATGCGGGGTTGCATGACCTGCATCCGGGCGGTGCTGCGGCCCTGCGCCTGCATCAGGGGCCACATCACCAGGCGCAGCAGCACGGTCAGCGCCAGGATCACCAGGCCCCAGTTCCCGATGGCCTGGTACAGCGCCTCCATCAGCTTCACGATCCACAGGCTGATCTGCCCGAAGAAGTTCGGCTTGAACAGCCCGGGCAGCTGGGTGTAGCCGCTCTGGTACAGGTGAATCAGTTCGTTCTTCCCGCCGTACACTTCCAGGTTGCTGGTGGCGGGCACCTCGGCGCTGATCAGGCCCTGCTCGCCGCCGGTCATGTTCACGTTCACGGTGGTGCCCTGCTGGGGCTGCACGATCAGGGCGTGGGCGATCTGGCTGGGGTTTTCCTGCATGGCCGCGTACTGGATGTTCGGCACGGTCAGGGTGCCGCTGCCCTGCACGGCGGCGAGCTGTCCGCCCTGCGGGATGGCCTGCACGCGGGGGTTGTCGTTCTTGCCCAGGCCCGGGAACTCGATGTTCACGGTGTCCGGCCCGCCGCTCACCTCGGTCTTCAGGTCGATCTTGAAGTTGCGGGGGTGCAGCACGACCGTTTTCGTGACCGTGGCGCCGCCCTGCGTGTACCGGAACACGGCCTCCTGGCGGTTGGCCTTCATGTCGGTGCTCAGGGTGGCGGGGGCGCTCACCTCGGCCGGCTGGGCGGGGTCCAGGCCGTCCCCGCGCACGGCGAAGGCCTTGCGGGTGCCGACCATGTTCACGATGCCCTTCTGGTTTTGCAGGGCGCTGAAGTCGTACGTGCCGTCGCGTTCCTTGATGTACGGGGTGCCGGCGTAGCCCTTGACGTACCAGCCGATCACCTCGCCGCGGGCGTTGAACACCACGTCCTGCAGGTTGCTGGTGGCGATGTACTCGTCGCCGGGCTGCCCGTCGAAGTTCGCGGTGATCCAGCGGATGTCGATGGTCTTCCCGAAGGTGGGGAGGGGACCGGTGGTGCCGCAGCCGGTGAGCAGCAGGGCGCCCGCGGCGGCGGTCAGGGGAAGCAGGAGTCTACGGTTCAGTGGGGTCATGGGTGGGGGTGTCTACCTTGGGGGAAGTGGTCCGGCACGGGGTCGAAGCCGCCGGGCACGAGGGGGTTGCAGCGCAGGATGCGCCACGTGGCCAGCCACCCGCCCTTCACGGCGCCGTGCTTCTCGATGGCCTGAGCGGCGTACTCGGAGCAGGTGGGCGTGAAGCGGCAGGTGGGCGCAGGTTTGCGGTGGGAGACGTCGCGCTGGTACACCCGGATGACCCGCACCAGTCCGCGCGAGGCGGCGCTCATGGCGTCTCCTGCGCGGGCGGGGCATCCGGGGTGGGCACGGCGTCAGGTACGCGGTGAGGGGCCGCTGGGTTCCCGGGGCCCGTCGCCCCGGCCTTCGGGCGCCCGCCCCCGCCGCCCTGGGGCCCGCCCTTGCGTTTCACGCGGCCGGGTGCGCGGCTCAACGCGCGGCCCAGCGCCGCCTGAATCGCCGTGAACTCGGCCTGGAGCAGACCGGGGTTGGGCATCAGGATGGCGCGGCAGGGCGGCAGGCCGCCCGGCAGGGTCCGCAGGGCCTCGCGGGTGCGGCGGCGGGCGCGGTTGCGGTCCACCGCCCGTTTCAGGGTCTTTTTCGGCACCACAATCCCGACGATCGCCCGCGGTCGCCAGGTTTCCCCGTGCCGCGGGCGGTATTCGGTGATGCGCAGCGTGAACAGGGGATCGCGGATGGTCAGGCCGTGCTGCCGGACCTTGCGGAACTCACGGTCGCCACGCAATGAGTCCAGCGCCACCGGACGCGGCTTCCCCGTGGGGGCCTGGTCCTGCGTGGCGCTGGTCTGGTCCGGGATGGCGATCGTGCCGCTCCTGGCGCCCGGTCTTACTCGTCGCTGACGGTAAGCTGGTGGCGGCCCTTGGCGCGGCGGCGCGCCAGGATGTTCCGGCCGGCTTTGGTCTTCATGCGGGCGCGGAAGCCGTGGGTCTTGGCCCGCTTGCGGTTGTTCGGCTGGTAGGTACGCTTCATGCTGCTCTCCTTACTTCGCGGCGTGGCCCAGGGTCCGGCGGGATTGCTCCCGTTCGCGGCCAGCCGACTTCACGCGATGAAATCGCCCCCCTACGGAGGGCAAACTACGAGAGTGTATCACACCCCGCCCAGGCGCGGGAAGAGGCGCGCCTCCGGTCAGCGGCTCAGGTACGCCCGCACGTCCCGGTCGAACACCCCGACCAGCATCACCGCTCCCAGCACCGTCCCGAACGGCACGATCAGCAGGCTCAGCACCCCGATCACCACCGTGGACCCCACCGCCCACCGCCGGCCCTCCAGCGCCGCCTGCCGCGTAAGGTACAGCCACGTGATGATCGCTGCCGTCACGAAGAACAGCATCCACACCATGCCCTGCAACTCCGCGTCGGTGGGGGCGGGAAGCGTCTGGCCCAGCATCTCACTGGCGATCTTGTTCGACGCCAGGATCGTGTCCCGCCCCTGAGACGGCAACAGCAGCAGCTCAATGGAGTTGAACACGATGCCCGCCAGCAGCGGCGTGGTGACCCACGACAGGCGCCGGGGTTTCGGCCCGGCCGGAGAGGGGGAGGGGGACTGGGTGGGCGTGGACTGGGTCATGCACTCCGTAGCTTACCGTCCGGGCCGCAGATCAACCGGTCAGGGCAGCGCCGGGCCCGAGGCGTAGAGGTCGACATCCAGCGCGGCGCCCAGGGCAGCGATGCGCGCCACGTCTCGGGATTCAATCGGAAGGCCCCACATCTGACCGGTGTACCCCTGGTACCCCACCAGGATGCTGACGTCGCACGTGTCGGCCAGGGCCCGGATGCGAGCCGCGGCCGGTTCCGTGAGCTGGAGCAGGCGGGTCAGTTTGTCCTCGAACTCTCCCGGGAGATCCCCCTCCGGGCACAAGGTCCAGCGCGTGAAGGCGTGGGGACCCAGGTGCCGCATCCGGGGATGTGTGCGGAGGTCACCTCGACTCCAGCTGTCGGTCAGCTCCAGACCTGTGACCTGGGTGATCGCCTGGGCCGTGAGGTCCTCGCTGACGATGCTCAGGGCCACGCGCGCCCTGGCCGAGGCGCGGCATCCCCGAATTGACCACGCCCCTCCTTCATGGTCCACCATCATGACCAGGGGGTAGAACTCGTTCTGCGGCCTGAAATAGATCTCCCAGCACCCTTCTCCTGGGAGGACACCGAAGACCCGGGGGCGTCCTCCCTCCGTTTCCAGATCGTGCACCTGAAAGAACTGCCGCGTATCCGCACGGGTGGGCCTGGCAAGTTCAGTCAGGGCCACGTGGATGGCTTCATGCGACGGAATATCAACCATTCCTGCCAGTGTGCAGGACAGGCCACCTGAGCGCCTGCGCACGATGGCTCAGGCCAGGGCAGGCCACAAAAGAAAACCCGCCTTGACGGCGGGTCCTCTTCAGTCCGGTTGGACTTATTTCTTCATCAGCTGCTGGGCCAGGTTGTTGGGGACCTGGTTGTAGTGATCGAAGAACATGCTGTAGCTGGCGCGGCCCTGGGTCATGCTGCGCATGTCGGTGGCGTAGCCGAACATTTCGCTCAGGGGCACGAAGGCCTTGACGATCTGGGCGTTGCCGCGGGCTTCCATGCCCTGGATCTGGCCGCGGCGGCTGTTGATGTCACCGATGATGTCGCCCATGTACTCCTCGGGGACGGTGACCTCGACGCGCATGACGGGTTCCAGGATGGCGGGGGCGCCCTTCTGGACGGCTTCCTTGAGGGCCATGCTGCCGGCGATCTTGAACGCCATTTCGCTGGAGTCCACTTCGTGGTAGCTGCCGTCGTAGATGGTGACTTTCAGGTCGACCACGGGGAAGCCGAGCATGGGGCCGCTCTGCATGGCTTCTTCGATGCCCTTCTGGGCCGGCCCGATGTACTCCTTGGGCACGGTCCCGCCGACGACGGCGTTCTCGAACACGAAGCCGCTGCCGGGTTCCAGGGGTTCGGCCTTGATCTTGACGTGGCCGTACTGACCGCGACCGCCGGACTGACGGGCGAACTTGCTGTCCACGTCGGCGGGTTTGGTGATGGTTTCGCGGTAGGCGACCTGGGGGGCGCCGACGTTCGCTTCGACCTTGTACTCGCGCTTGAGGCGGTCCACCAGGATTTCCAGGTGGAGTTCGCCCATGCCGGCGATGGTGGTCTGGCCGCTTTCCTGGTCGGTTTCGACCTTGAAGGTGGGGTCTTCTTCGGCGAGTTTGCTCAGGCCCAGGCCCATTTTTTCCTGGTCGGCCTTGGTCTTGGGCTCGATGGCGAGCTTGATGACGGGCTCGGGCACGTCGATGCTCTCCAGCAGGACGCGGTCTTCACCGTCGGCGATCAGGGTGTTGCCGGTGCCGGCGTCTTTCAGGCCGATGACGGCGCCGAGTTCCCCGGCCTTGAGTTCGCTGACTTCCTCGCGGCTGTTGGCGTGCATCTTCAGCAGGCGGCCGACGCGTTCGCGCTTGTCCTTGCTGGCGTTGTAGATGTAGCTGCCGCTGGTGAGGGTGCCGCTGTAGATGCGCACGAAGGTCAGGCGGCCCACGTAGGGGTCGGCCATGATCTTGAACGCCAGGGCGGCGAGCTTGCCTTCGGGGTCGGCGGGGAATTCGTGAACGTCGCCTTCCTCGTCGGTGCCCTTGATGGACTCCACGTCCAGGGGGCTGGGCAGGTAGTCGACCACGGCGTCGAGGAGCAGCTGCACGCCCTTGTTCTTCAGGGCGCTGCCGCACAGCACGGGGAAGATCTTCTTCTGGATGGTACCGGCGCGGATGGCCTTGACGAGTTCCTCGATGGTGGGCTCTTCGCCTTCGAGGTACTTCTCCATCAGGGCTTCGTCAACTTCGGCGGCGGCTTCGATCAGCTGCTGGCGCATTTCCTGCACCTTGTCCATGTACTCGGCGGGCACGTCGCTGACGACGATGTCGGTGCCGAGGTCATTGGTGAAGGTGTGGGCCTGCATGCGGATGATGTCGATGATGCCCTTGAAGTCGCTTTCGGCGCCCATGGGGTACTGGATGGGGGCAGGAATCGCGCCGAGGCGCTCTTTGATGTCGTTGATGACCAGCTCGAAGCTCGCGCCGGTCTTGTCCATCTTGTTGCTGAACGCGATGCGGGGCACGCCGTAACGGTCAGCCTGACGCCAGACGGTCTCAGACTGGGGTTCGACGCCCTGGCTGCTGTCGAACACGGCGACGGCGCCGTCGAGCACGCGCATGCTGCGTTCGACTTCGATGGTGAAGTCCACGTGGCCGGGCGTGTCGATGATGTTCACGGTGTAGTCGTCGCTGGTGCCGCTGCGGGTCCAGTGGGCGGTGGTGGCGGCGGCGGTGATGGTGATGCCGCGCTCGCGTTCCTGCTCCATCCAGTCCATGGTGGCGGCGCCGTCGTGCACTTCGCCGATGTTGCGGTTGCGGCCGGTGTAGTACAGGATGCGCTCGGTCGTCGTGGTTTTCCCGGCGTCGATGTGCGCAGCAATCCCGATGTTCCGGAAGTGGGTCAGATAGCTCTGGGATTTCGTGGTCATAAGACTCCTGATGCTCGTGATGACCGGTCTGGTCACCCTCGGATGCTGCTGGGCGGGCGGGGCGCCTGGGGGGCGGGTGCGCCGCGGGGGGTCACACCAGTTCAGGCGCGTCCGCCCTGGTCCGCGGGGCCGGGCCGGGGCCCGGAGCCGGGGTTTACCAGCGGTAGTGGGCGTAGGCGCGGTTGGCTTCGGCCATGCGCTCCACGTCGTCTTTCTTCTTGATGGCGCCGCCGCGGCCCTGGGCGGCGTCCATGATCTCGCCGGCCAGACGCTCGATGGCGGTGCGTTCGGGGCGGCTTTCCACGGCGGCCATCAGCCAGCGCAGGGTGAGGCTCTGCTTGCGGCGCTCGTTGGGTTCGACGGGCACCTGGTAGGTGCTGCCGCCCACGCGGCGGCTGCGGACCTCAACGCGGGGTTTGATGTTGTCGTAGGCCTGCTTGTAGACCTTCAGCGGCTCCTGGCCGGTGCGCTCCTGCACCAGGCGGCAGGCGCCGTAGAAGATGCGGCTGGCAAGGTTCTTCTTGCCGTCTTTCATGATGCGGTTGATGGTTGCGCTGACCAGAACGTCCTGGTAGACCAGGTCGGGCTGGATGACGCGCACTTCGGCTTGGCGGCGACGGGCCATGTTGACTCCTTAAAACGCGCTATCGGGCGCGGGGCGTGAGGGGTGAAGGGGCGGGGTGAGCCGGGCGGAGCGCAGGGTAGGCCGCGCTTCGACGCTGACGGCTTACTTCTTCTTGGCCGCGGCCGCGCCGGCTTTGGGCTTCTTGGTGCCGTACTTGCTGCGGCTCTTGTTGCGGTCCTTCACGCCCTGGGTGTCCAGGCTGCCGCGCACGATGTGGTAGCGCACGCCGGGGAGGTCCTTCACACGGCCGCCGCGGATCAGCACGACGCTGTGTTCCTGCAGGTTGTGGCCTTCGCCGGGGATGTAGGCGGTGACTTCGAAGCCGCTGGACAGACGCACGCGGGCGATCTTACGGAGCGCGGAGTTGGGCTTCTTGGGGGTGGTGGTCTTCACGACCGTGCACACGCCGCGGCGGAAGGGGCTGCCTTTCAGGGCAGGGACTTTGCTCTTCTTCGCCAGGGTGGTGCGCCCCTTGCGGAGCAGTTGCTGGGTGGTAGGCAGGGTGAATCACTCCTTGTGCAGTCGCTGGCGTGCCCGAGATGGGGCCTGCAGGTCGTGCGGTGAGGGGGTCTGGGCGCAGGGCTGGCCTGGCTGGACCCGGGTTTGGGGCTTGCCCGCCCACGCCGCCTGAGGTGTGCTGGCGGGGAGCAGGCTGGGTTGGCGGTGGTGCTCCGAGGTGATCACGGGCCTGCTGCTGCACGTCCCTCAGCATGTGGGCGTGGAGAGGTCCGAACTTGCCGAATAACGCCCGAGGTTCAACCCAGTACCGGGGCCGTTTTCCAACCTTCGCATCATACGCGCCGCCGCGTGACAGCGCAAGGTTTCGCCTCTGGTCACGTGCAGCGCGCTGTGCTAGTCTTCTTCACGCCCGTTCACGGCCCGCCGGGGCCGGACCTTTTCGCGGAGAGGTGCCAGAGTGGTTGAATGGGTCGGTCTCGAAAACCGAAGTACGGGCAACCGTACCGTGGGTTCGAATCCCACCCTCTTCGCCAACGCCACACCCCCAGCCTTCACCAGCTGGGGGTGTTGTGCTGCCCGGGAGTGGAATGCGAGGATCATCACACCCGGGCGGTCCTCCGCGCGGCCCCGCTGGCCGCCCCGGCCGTTCATACCGGCTCCCGCCGACGGCCCCGAGAGGTGCATGTTCACCCACCCCGCGAACCTCCGAGACCACCTGGCCGCGCTGCGCGGCCGGGTCGTGCTGCTTATGAACGCCGCGTTCCTGACGTACGCGGTGGTGACCACGCTGCTCAGCCCGGTGCCGATCACGCCCGACGCCCTGATGAACGGGCCGCACAAGTACCGCACCTGGGCGGCCCTGCTGGTCACCCTGGGCACGCTGGCCCTGTGGCGCTGGCCGCGGCAGGTGCGGCTGGTGTACGTGCCGTACCTGATCATGCTGAGCCTGCTGAGCATCCTGGAGGTGCGCAGCCTGCGGGTCACGAACACCGCGCCCTTCCACCTGGCGCTGTGGCTCACCGGGAACATGGCCGTGCTGCCCCTGATCTTCGGGTCCCGGACCGGCGCGAAACTGGCCGCCGGCATGATCGCCGCGATCCTGGTGGGCCTGGTCAGCCCTCAGGCGGACGCCATGGGCCTGGACGGTTACGCCCTGGCCGACTGGGCCACCACGTTGATCGTGATGGCGGCCGCCGCGGCGAGCAGCACCATGCTGATGCAGATCATCGAGAACTACCTGAACGCCCATGACCGCACCGCGCAGGCCCTGGAGGACGCCCGGGTGGACACCGTGACCGGGCTGCCCAACCGCGCGATCAGCGAGGCCCGCCTGGACGCCGCCGTGCAGGACGCGCACCTGCACGGCACGCCCCTGAGCGTGCTGCTGCTGGACCTGGACCACTTCAAGGCCGTGAACGACGAGCACGGCCACCAGGCCGGGGACCGGGTGCTGCGGGCCTGCGCGGAGCGCATCGCGGCGCACGTGAACGTCCCGCACGGCCTGGTGGGCCGCTGGGGCGGGGAGGAGTTCATCGTGGTGCTGCCGGGCCTGCCGGAACCCGAGGCGCGCCGGCTGGGCGAGCGGCTGCGGGAGGTGGTGGCGGCCACCCCGATCGGCGACCTGCCGCTGACCACCAGCGTGGGCGGCACGACCCTGCAACGGGGACCGCTGCACCCGGCCGCGCCGCCGGACCTGCACGCGCAGGTGCGCGAGAACCTGGTGCGGGCCGCCGACCTGGCCCTGTACCAGGCGAAACGCAGCGGCCGGAATCAGGTGTGCTTCCTGCCGCTGAACCCCGCCTGAGGGCCGGGGCCGCTCAGCGGTGCCCGGTGCGCAGGAACAGCCAGCCGCCCCCGCGCACCAGCAGCCGCGCCAGCCGGACCTTCCAGTGGCGGGGCTGGCCGGGCACGGCACCCGCCGGGTTCTCCTGCGCGTCCCAGGTGCGGGCCGGTTCCGCGTCGAAAAACGGGGTGCCGGACGCCAGGGCGGCCCGGGCCAGAGCCAGGGACCGCTCGTGGCCCGGGTGCAGGGGCGGCAGCGCGTTCCAGGGGTGGAAGGCGGCCTCGTGGGCCTCCAGGGTGGGGCGCGGGTCGCCTTCGGCCTCGAGCAGGAACACCGGCGCGATCAGGTGCAGGCCGTGGCGGTTCGGCGCGAACCGGGCGTCCAGCACGCCGAGCAGGCGCGTGGCGCGGCCCCTCAGGCCGGTCTCCTCGAACAGTTCCCGTTCGGCACCTCCGGCGGGGGTCTCCCCCACCTCGGCCATGCCGCCCGGCAGCGCCCACAGGCCGGTGTCGGTGCGGCGGATCAGGAGCACGCTCTCCCCGCGGACGACCACGGCCTCCACGGCCAGCAGGGGCGTGGTCTGCGCGAGGCTGCTCAGGTACGCGGCCTCCACCCGGGCGCGGGGCACGCCGGCGTCCAGGGTGGCCAGGGCCGCGCTGAGGGTCAGGATGCGGCGGTAGCGGTCCACGTCGTAGGGGTTCTGCCCGTACGCGAGGCCGCTGATCGCCAGGGCGCGGAGTTCCTGCGCGATCAGGGGGATGGTGGGGCCGGGGGGCGTCACCCGGCCGGCTCGGCCTGAAGGTTGCGCAGGTGAAAGCGCAGCGCGCCGGTGTGGTACGCCGCGTGCAGGACCGCGCCGTGCGCCACGCGCAGCGCCTCGGCGTCCAGCGCGCCGAACAGCGCGTCGTACAGGCCCTGCCCGGCGCGGGCCAGCGCCACCAGTTCCGCGCGCCAGCCGGCCTCCGTGAGACGCTGGGCGTCCCAGGCGTCCGGTTCGTCCGGGCGCAGGGCGTGCGGGTCCGAGAGTTGCGCGGCGGCGTGCTCCAGATGCTGGCGCAGGTGCATCACGACCTGCGCGGCGGCGGGCCGGCCGGGCCCGGCGGCCTGCTGCGCCTGCGGGAACGTGAAGGCGTGCGCGGTGCGCAGCAGGCCCGTCTCCGGGTCGCTGAACAGGCCGGCGCTGAACCCGAAGGTTACGCTCGGGCCGTACAGCACCTCCCGCAGGGCCTCGCGAAGCAGTTCCGGCGTCATGCGGTCAGGGTACGTCATCCGGCTCAGTTTCCGGGACGGGCCTTACCCTGACCCCGATGACCCCCGAATCCCCGGACGCGCCCGCGCGGCTGCACGAGCACGAGTTCCCCACCGACACGGCGCTGGTGGCCCGGCTGGTCGCGGCGCAGTTCCCGCAGTGGGCGGCGCACCCGGTGCAGGTGTTCGCCTCGGCGGGCAGTGACCACACCCTGTACCGCCTGGGCCCGGACCTCGCCGCCCGGCTGCCCCGCACGGCCGACGCGGCCGGTCAGACGGAGCACGACCTGCGCTGGCTGCCGCGGCTGGCCCCGCACCTTCCGCTGGCCGTGCCGCAGCCGCTCGCGCTGGGCCAGCCGGGCGAGGGCTTCCCGTGGATGTGGGGCGTGTACCGCTGGCTGCCGGGCGAACCGGCCCACCGCGAGGCACTGGCGGACCTGCCCGGCGCGGCCCGGACCCTGGCGGGCTTCGTCCGGGCGCTTCAGGCGTGCGACACGACCGGCGCGCCGCACGCCGACCCGGCGTCCCTGGAACGCGGGGCGCCCCTGCGCAACCGGGACGCCTGGACCCGCGAGAACGTGGCCCGGCTGCCCGGCGACCTGGACCGCCCCGCCCTGCTCCGCGCGTGGGAGGCGGCCCTGGCCGCGCCCGACTGGACCGGGCGGCCGGTATGGCTGCACGGCGACCTGCAGTCCGGGAACCTGCTCGCCCACGGCGGGCAGCTCAGCGCCGTGATCGATTTCGGATCGCTGAAGGTGGGGGACCCGGCGGCCGAACTGGCGGTGGCGTGGAACTGGCTGGACGCCCCGGCCCGCGCGGCGTTCCGATCAGCGCTGAAGGTGGACGACGCCACCTGGGCGCGGGGGCGCGGGTGGGCGCTGTCGATCGCCACGGCGGAGATTCCGTACTACCTGCACACGAACCCCGGCATGGTGGCCCGGTCGCGCTTCGCGCTGGCGCAGGTGCTGGGAGAGCCAGTCTGAATTGAACGGCCGCCCCGGATTTGCCTGGGGCGGCCGTTGACGCTCGACTTGCTCAGGCCGAGGGCGCCGGGACCGGCCCGTGGACGCGGGGGCGGAGCACGACGCTCCAGAGGAGGCCCCCGGCGACCTTCGCGATGAACTGCAGGGCGATGATCCCCACCGGGAACCCGCCGAACGCGACGACGGGGAAGATCAGGCTGTCCAGCGCGGCGCCGAGCAGGTTGCTGGTGTTCGTGCGCTCCAGGTAGGGGCGGTGGCGGCGGGCGTGGTACAGCAGGGCGTCGCCGGCCTCGCTGACGGCGAAGGCGAGCATGCTGGCGACCGCCACGCGGCCTGCGCCGGCGTTCAGGGCGTAGGAGAGCGCGCCGCCGGCCGCGACGAGCAGCAGCATGTTGCGCGCCACGTGCGGGCCCCACAGGTCGTGCAGGCGGTCGCGGGTGGCGAGGTTCAGGCCGATGAACACGAACGCCACGACCGGCGCGGCGGCCGGCCCGAAGTGCGCGATCAGGAGGTTCGCGGCGACCACCGCGCCCAGGTACAGGGCGGTCAGGACGATCCTCACTGGCCGGCCTGCGGGTGGTCGGCCGCCACGTACTTCACGGTGCAGACGGTGTTCAGGCCGCCGCGCATGCCGTAGTCGCAGCGGATGGTCAGGCTCAGGGGGTCGAGCAGCTTCGTCAGGTCGGCGAGCAGGCGGCGGGTGGCGTGCTCGTGGTACACGCCCACGAAGCGGTAGCTGGTCAGGTAGTACTTCAGGCTCTTGAGTTCGACGCACCGGTCGCGCGGCAGGTAGCGGATCTCCAGGCGGCCGAAGTCCGGGAGGCCGCTCCAGGGGCACACGGGGCTGAATTCGTCGGTGACGATCTCGATCTCCATCGGTTGCCCCGGGTAGCGCTGTAGGTCGTCCTCGCGCGTGAGGGGGAAGGTGTCCAGGATGGCGACGTCGATGGCGTCCAGGCCCTGCACGTCGTAGCGACGGTCAAAGCCCGCCGGGGCGGGGGGGGATGCGGTCATGGGTGGTCCTCCTTTGATGCCGGCGCGGGGGCGGGCACCAGATCAACGAGACAGGTCGATCCGCCTGGGAGCGTAGCGCAGGCGGCCCGCGCGGGCTCCCCGGGGGTGGTCTTCGGGGTGGATTTCGTGTACAATAAGCAGGTGATCTTAGTCTAGCTGTATCAAGTTAGTGGGCCGGTCCAGCCTGAACGGAGGGCGCCCGCGCTAAGCCACCCGGCGGATTCCGCCTGCGCCGCTCTCCCCTACTCTGGGAGCACGATGATCAAGATTTTTCTGTGATTGCACACGTTCGCTCCGGCCCCCAGGCGTACCCTGGGAGGCAATGACCGGACGCGTGAACGTTCAGGGAGGCCGATGCCTCGGCCTGGACTGACCCTGCATGACCTCAGGTCAGACCCCAGCATCAGGGTGGCCTCCGGATGGCGTGAGTCGAGCACTGCTCCTGCGCCGGCAACCCACACCATTTCGTCTCTTCACGCTGCTGGCGCCCATGGGCCGGCCGGGCAGCCTGACAAGGAAGTGACTGACCATAGATAAAGTGCACGGCAACACCTCGGGCCTCCGGCCCGCGCAGCTGAAATCCCTGGGCAACCTCTACCGCCGCCGCATCGACCCGGGCCGCGTCGGCTCGCCCGAACTGGCCCGCAACCTCGCCGAACTCGCGCACGACGTCCGCCGCGAGGTGGGCGTCCTGATCGACCGGCGCGGGCGCGTCATCAGCGTCAGCGTCGCCGACGCCAAGGGCACCGAGTTCCCGGACCTGCGCATGGGCGAAAACCGCCTCTCCGGCTTCCACCTGCTGCACGCCCACCCCAAGGGCGGTCCCCTCAGCAAGGGCGACCTCTCCACGCTGTTCCTCAGGCGCCTGGACGCCGTGAGCGCCATCGAGGTGCGGCAGGAAGGCCAGCCGGGCCTGGTGCACACCGCGCACCTCACGCCCCCCGGCACGGTCGGCGAGGAAGAGGACTGGCGCATCCTCCCGCCCGTGCCCAGCCACCTGATCGACGAGTTCGACCTGGGCGCGCAGGTCTCGGCGCTGGAAGAGGAAATCGCCCGCGCCGCCCGCACCCGCGAGGCGAAAAAAGACCGCGAACGCGCCATCCTGGTGCAGATCGACCAGGGTGAATTCGACGCCGAGGACCGCCTGGACGAACTGGCCGAACTGGCCCGCACCGCCGGCGCGGAGGTCGTGCACCGCGAACTGGTGTACCGCCGCAACCTCAAGCCCGGCACCCTGGTCGGCGCCGGGAAGCTGGAAGAGCTGACCAGCAAGGCCTACCACCTGGACGCCGATCTGCTCATCTTCGGGCAGGAGCTCGGCGCCGCGCAGGCCCGCGAGATCGAGGCCGCCACCGGCCTGAAGATCATCGACCGGACCCAGCTGATCCTGGACATCTTCGCGCTGCACGCGCAGGGCGTGGAATCCCGTCTGCAGGTGGAGCTGGCGCAGCTGCGCTACATGAAACCCCGCCTGCTGGGCGCCGGCGCGCAGCTCTCCCGCATCGGCGGGTCGGGCGGCAGCGCCGCCGGGGGCGCCATCGGCACGCGCGGGCCCGGGGAAACGAAACTGGAGCTGGACCGCCGCCGCATCAACGACCGCCTCAGCTTCCTGGAAAAGCAGCTCGAAGGCGTGTCGCAGCGCCGCGAGGAACGCCGCAAGGGCCGCGCCCGCAACGACGTGCCGGTCGTGAGCATCGTCGGGTACACCAACGCCGGCAAGAGCACCCTGCTGAACGCCTTCACGCACGCCGCCGAGGAACCCCGCCGCGTGCTCGCCGAGAACAAGCTGTTCGCCACGCTGCGGCCCACCAGCCGCCAGGGCTACATCCCCGGCGTGGGCCAGGTCGTCCTGACCGACACCGTGGGCTTCATCCGGGACCTGCCCAAGGACCTCACCCGGGCGTTCCGGGCCACCCTGGAGGAAATCGGCGACGCGGACGTGCTGCTGCACGTCGTGGACGCCGCCAGCCCCGGCGCGGACACCCGCTTGGACGCCGTGAACCGCATCCTGGAGGACCTGGGCTTCGCGGACATGCCCACCGTGATCGCCCTGAACAAGGCCGACGCCGCCGACCCGGACACCCTGGCTCGCGAGGTGGAACGCACCGGCGGCATTCCCGTCAGCGCGCTGAAGAACATCGGGCTGACCGACCTGAAAGACGCCCTGGCCGACGCGATCGCGCAGGTGCAGCGCGCCGAACTGGCCCGGCAGGAAGAGGCCCGCGAGGTCGCCGCCCAGTGGCGCTGAGGGACGTAGCCAGCGAACATTTTTGAACCAGGCCGCAAAGACATCGCGGCCTGGTCTTTCTTTTGTCACATTGCTAGAGAGTGCATGACTTCCAACCTAACCGGAAGACTTCCCATTCTTGATTGACCGCGCCAGAAGAAACACAACTCCAGAAAACCCAAGAATCGACCACAGCGCCAACGTGGGGAATGAGTCAAGGTAGACGGAGCGCGCAGGATCATCCGGATCATATTTAACCTGAATAATGTCTCCCTTTTCAGGCAGTTCATGTCGAGCAAGCATTCGACATTGATGCTGCCTTCCATGCGTAGATACGCCGGAGGACACAATAGCAATTCGGTTTCCCTCATATTCCCTATCTTCCACCGTATATCTATAAATCAGGTTGCATCGTCTATTCCCATGCGTAAATTTCTCAACCACAGCAGGCGCACTTGACCAGCTCTTTATTTCATAGTATTCGGTAATCCAGCCAGCCGGAAGAAAGAACAAGAAGAAGCCAAAAAGCACGAAGGCTACCTGTAGCATCAAGACGAACAATATTCCATTGAACCATCTCAGGCCAGGGCGTGTTGTGCGATTCCATCCTCTTCATCAAGCGAGTCGCCACAAGATCGGAATCTGAAGTTCAGCCGCCATCGCTGGAACTCCGAAATCAGAGCGAGACGTTCGAAGGAAGGACAGCGGTGCGGGACGTGTCGCTGAATGTTCCGACGGGAGAGTTGTACGCGTCACGTCCTGGAGGCGCGGACCGGATCGGGATCATCGTGAGCGGGCAGCTGGTCGCCGAGGGAACCCCGGCGACACGGCACTCCAGAAATCCGGCGGACGCGCCACTCAGGCCCCTGTGACAGGCTGGGGGAATGTTCGCTTCACGCGTCGCCTGGACATATCTGCTGCTCGTTGCAGGCGTATGGGCACTCTCGGAAATCGTCGGGGAAAGCCGCTGGCCCACCCTGCTGCTCGCCTACGCCCCGCCCCTGCTGTGGCTGCTGCCCGCCCCGCTGGTCCTGCTGTGGCCGCTGGGCCGGCGGCGCGGCTTCGCGGCAGCCCTCGCGGGCACGCTGCTGGCCGCCTGGGGCGCCGGGCTGCTGCACTGGCGCCCGCAGAGCCCCGGCCCGCTGCGCCTCCTGACCTACAACGTGGCCCGCACCCTCCCCGAAGGTGCCGCTGCCGAAGTTGCCCGGACGCTCCAGGCCGCCGACGCGGACCTCGTGCTGCTCCAGGAATCGAACCTGATCCGCCCCGCCGACCTGCGCACCCTCCAGGCCGCGCTGCCCGGGTACGCCATGATCCGCGCGAAGGAAGTCACCACCTTCAGCCGCCTGCCCGTGCTGTCCAGCGAGTGGCACGACCTGCCCGCCAACAACCGCGACGTGCTGCTCACCCGCGTGCGCTGGCAGGGCCGTCCCCTCAGTGTCATCAACGCCCACCTGGGCACCGTGATGCTCTCCAGCCTGCTGCAGGGCGACCTGGCCCGCCTGCAACGCAGCCGCACCGCCCGCATGGGCCAGGTCCGCGTGCTGGAACGCATCGCCGCGCAGGAAGAAGGCAACGCCCTGCTGCTGGCCGGGGACCTGAACACCCCGCCCCGCGGCCTGGTGTACCGCCAGCTGCTGGGCACCTTCGGCCCGGACGCGCACGACCAGGCCGGCCGCGGCCCCGGCTGGACCTTCCCCAGCCTGAAACTCCGGATCGACCATGCCCTGAGCCGCGACCTGACCGCCGCCCGCGCCGCCGTGCTGAACGTGCCCGGCAGTGACCACCGGCCCCTGCTCGTGGAGTACCGGTGAAGGTTTCTTGACGCTGTCCTGTCCGGTCCCGCACGAACGCCCGGCAGACTGAATCCCTCACCCCGAGGAGGCTGACCCCATGACCGGACCGTACGACCGACCGCCCGCGCCCGCCAGCGAACCCACCGACCAGCCCGCCCCCATGCCTGAACGCCTTCCGGGAGGCGACGACACCGGCCCGATCATGGACCCGCCCGTCAACCCGGACACGCCCGGCATGCCGGAACCCGACCCCACCCGCAACCCGGACACCCCGGGCATGCCGGTCCCCGCGCCGGTCCCGATGTAAAACACTGCCCCGTCCATGTCCGGACGGGGCTTTTCAGTGCGAGCGTTGGAGCGGTGGGCCTTATCCGCCTTTCGCCTCGACCTCGGCCTGCTTCTCCCCCCACTGGACCATCTTCTCCTCCAGGGTGGCTTCCAGGTCGTGCGCGGCCTGCCCGAGTTTCACGAAGTCGGCGTCGGGCGCGGCGTTCGCCAGGGCGGCCTGGGCGTCTTCCAGCTGCGCTTCCAGGCGGGCGATGTCGGCCTCCAGGGCTTCGACCTCGCGTTTCAGGTGCCACAGGCCCTTGCCTTTCACGGCCGGGGCAGGAGGGGGTTTCACCTCGGCTTTCGGCGCGGCGGCCTCCTCCTGCGCGGCCTTGAACGCGGCGTGTTTCTCGGCGTAGTCGGCCCAGCCGGGGTACTCGTGGAGCTGGCCGTCCTCAATCAGCCAGATGCGTTCGGCGAGGCCCTCGATGAACGCGCGGTCGTGGCTGACCATGATCAGGGTGCCCGTGTAAGCGCTCAGGGCGTCCTCCAGCGCCTCCACCATCTCCATATCCAGGTGGTTGGTCGGCTCGTCGAGAATCAGGAGGTTGTGGTCCTCCTGCGCGAGTTTCAGCAGGGCCAGCCGGGCGCGCTCCCCGCCGGAGAGGATGCGGGCGGGTTTGTCGTGCTGGTCGTACGGGAACATGAAGGTGCCCAGCAGGTTGTTCGCCTCGTGGTCCTTCTGCACGTACTCGCGGGCCACGTCGTACAGCGTCTGGTGGGGTTCCACGCCGCGCAGCGCCTGGTCGTAGTACCCGACCGTGACGCGCGCCCCGGTGAGGATGCGGGTGCGGGGGTCGTCGCTGCGGTCCAGGCCCAGCAGGGTGCGCAGCAGCGTGGTCTTCCCCGCGCCGTTGCGGCCAATGATGGCGATGCGCTCACCGCGGCGGACCTGCACGTTCACGTCCCGGAACAGCGTCCGGTCACCCAGCGTGCGAGTGAGGTGCCGGGCGTCCAGGACGATCTCGCCGCTTTCCGGAGCGTGGAAGGTGATGCGGGTGGTGCGCTGCTCGGGCGGGGGCGCGGAGGTGGCGCGGGACTGCATGCGGTCCACGCGGGCCTGCATGGCCTTGGCGCGGCGGGCGAGCTTGCTCATGCCCAGGCCCCAGATCTTCATGCGGTCCGCACTGGCCTGCAGCTGCGCGATCTGCTTGCTCTCGATGGCGTGGCGGGCAGCCTGCTGTTCCAGTTCCAGGTCCAGCATCTCGCGGAAGGTGGTGTAGTTGCCCTTGTACACGCTGAGACCGGCGTCACGGATGTAGGCGGTCTCGTTCGTGACGGTGTCCAGGAACTGCCGGTCGTGGCTGATCACCAGCACCGCGCCCGGGTACCGGCCCAGGAAACCCTCCAGCCACTCCACCATCACGATGTCCAGGTGGTTGGTGGGCTCGTCCAGCAGCAGCACGTCCGGGTTCTCCACCAGCAGCGCGGCCAGGCCCAGCCGGGTGCGTTCCCCGCCGGACAGCGCCGAGGCCGGTTCCGCCTCGCGGCCCCGGAACCCGAAGGCGAGCAGCACCGCCTCGCGGCGGCTGCGGCGCTCGAAGCCGCCGCGGCGGATGTAGTGCTCCAGCACTTCCTCATGCTTCAGGACGCTCTCGGGCGTGCCGCTGCCCATCGCCTCGGCCGCCTGCTGCAGTTCCCGTTCCAGGGCGTCCAGGTCATGGAAGGCGGCGTCCAGGACGCTGTCCACCGTGGCACCCTCCGGGAACACCGGGTCCTGCATCAGGTTGCGCACGCGCACGCCGGGTCCACGCTTGACCACGCCGCCGTCCGGGTGGATCTCGCCGGTCAGGAGTTTCAGCAGGGTGCTTTTCCCCGCGCCGTTGCGGCCCACCAGACCCACCCGGTCGCCGGGCTGCACGGCGAACGTCACCCCGTCCAGCACAGTGACCGGGCCGTACTCCTTGATGGCGTCCTGAAGGGCAACAAGCACGCCCCGCAGTATACCCGCCCGGGGAAATGACGGGCCCGGGCAAGGCGGGCGCCGCGTGGGCAGGGGCCCGGCCGGCCCTATACACTGGGGCGATGTTCCGTCCCGCCCGCCCGCGCCGGACCCCGCGGGCCGCCCCGCCGGTCCCGGGTCCGGCCTGCACGCGGACGCGGCGCTCACCCCTGAACGCCCCCCGAACCGCCTGGAGTGAGGCTGGCCTTGCGCGCCCCGTCCCGCTTCCCTGAGCCGTCCCTGACCCGCCTGACCGTGCCGGCCGGCGCCCTGCTGGCGGCCGCGCTGGCCGCCCTTCCCCTCCCTGACGCGGGGCTGTGGGACGCGCTGAACCGCGCCCGGCCGGACCCGGCCCCGCCGCAGGTGGCGGTGGTCGCCATCGATCAGGGGGCGCTGTGGGATTACGGGAGGCTGGGCGTGTGGCCGCCCGAGCTGTACACGCAGGTGGTCGCCACGCTGCTGGAGGCCGGAGCTGTCGGGGTGGGGCTGGATCTCCCGCTGGAGGACCTGGACGCGGCCCTCGCCGGCACGCAGGCGTTCCCGGAGGCGGTGCTGGCCGTACCGGCCGGCTGGCCACTGCCGGCGCCCCGGCCCGGCCAGCGGGCGGTGTGGGGGGTGGACGCCCTGAACGCCGGGCCGGGCGGCCTGGTCCGCTGGGGGCGAGCGGGCATGAGGGAGACGGCCGGGCCGGTCACGCCGGCGTTTGCTGCCCTGCTGGCGCAGCAGGCCGGGGCGCGGTGGCCGCCCATGGCAGAGCCCTATCTGCTGCGCATTCCGGCCACGCCGTTCCCGGTGATCGCGTTCCGGGAGGTGGTGAACGGCGCCGTCGCGCCCGGGGCCGTCCAGGGCCGCGTCGTGATCGTGGGGCTCACGGCCGCCGGGGCGGCGCGGGTGCAGGACACCGCCGGCCGGGCGATGCCGGCGGTGTTCATGCAGGCGCGGGCAGTGCAGAGCCTGCTGAGCCCGCCGCTGACGCCCCTGCCCGCCTGGGTGGTGGTGCTGGGCGCCATGCTGGTCACTGCCCTGGTCACGTGGGCGCGGGGCCTGTGGGGGCACGCGGCGGCGTTCGGGCTGCTGGGGCTGGGGGCCGCGCTGTGGCCGGCCGGGGTGCTGTTCCCGGGCGTCACGCTGTCGCTGTGCGCGGTGCTGGGCAACACCCTGGTCCTGCTGGAGCGGCAGTGGACGCTGCGCACCGCCGGGCGGCGCGACCCGCTCACCGGGTACGGGAACCGTCAGGCGTTCAACGCAGTCCTGGCGCGCCGCCGGTCCGGGGGGCTGATCCTGCTGGACCTCAGTGGATTCCGGGGGGTGAACGACCGGTACGGCCGCGCGGCCGGGGACGCCGTGCTGCGGGACCTGGGGCGGCGCCTGGGCCGGTACGGTCGGCGCGGGGACCGGCAGTTCCGCTGGGGCGCGGACGAGTTCGCCCTGCTCCTGAACGGGGTGGGCCAGCCGGACGTGGCGCGGCTGGCCGAGGCGCTGCAGGCCGAGGTGAACGAACTGCCGTACCAGGACGTGGTCCTGCGCGGGAACGTGGGGGCAGCGGCGTTCGGCCCGGACATTCCCACCCCGCAGGCGCTGGTGGAGGCCGCCGGCCGCCAGCGCTACCTGCGCAAGCACGCCCTGCGGAAACCATGAAGCAGGGCCACCCTCTTGTGAAGGGTGGCCCTGCCGTCTGGGTTCACTCAGTCATTACTGGCCGGTGAGGCGCTGCCAGATGTCGGGGCGGCCGACCAGGCCGTACCAGAGGTTGGGCAGCAGGCCCAGCAGCACGGTGGCGGCGATGGCGGCGCCGACCGTGAAGGTCGTGGCGGGCCGGACGCCGTGCGCGTACTCGCGGGCGGGGGTGCGGTCGGGCATGAACATCAGCATGGCGGGCTTGAGGTAGTACACGAGCGAGGCCACGCTGGTCAGGGCGGCGAGCACGGCGAGCCAGCGGTAGCCGTTGTTGAAGGCGGCCTGGAAGGCCATCAGCTTGCCGAAGAACCCGGCGAGGGGCGGCAGGCCGGCCAGGGACGCGAGGCACAGAGCAAGCGCCACGGCGTAGGCGGGCTGGCGGTAGAACAGGCCGCGCATGTCACCGATGTCGAAGCCTTTCTCGCTGCGCTGCAGCGCGGCGATGATGGCCAGCACGGCGGCGGTGGTGACGGTGTAGATCAGCAGGTAGTAGGCGAGCGCGGCGCCGCCCATCTCGGGTGTGCCGAGGATGCACATGGCGAGGAAGCCGGTGTGCGCGATGGCGGAGTACGCCATGAGGCGTTTGAAGTTCGTCTGGTACAGCGCGGCGAAGTTCCCGATGACCAGGGTGGCGGCCACCAGGATCTGCAGGACGCTGGCCCACATGGGCGCGTCGGCGAGCGCGCCGCCGAACACGCGGAGCATCCCGGCGAACGCGGCGACCTTCACGACGGTGCTGAGGAACAGGCTGACGCTGGTGGGGGCGCCGCTGTACACGTCCGGCGTCCACTGGTGGAAGGGCGCCAGGGCGACCTTGAACGCGAAGCCGGCGAGCAGCAGCAGGGCGCCGGCGACGAGGATGCCGGTGTTGGTAGGCACCAGGGCGTTGACGGTGCCGATCTTCTCGGCGATCACGCCGTAGTTGAAGCTGCCGGTCGCGCCGTACACCAGGGCCAGGCCGTAGATCAGGATGGCGCTGCCGGCGCTGCCCAGCAGGAAGTACTTCAGGCCGGCTTCCTCGGCGCGGCGGCTGTCTTGCAGGGTGGCGAGCACGTACCCGCTGAGGCTCATGATTTCCAGGCCGATCAGCATGACGATCAGGTCGCCGGAGAAGGCGATCAGCAGGCAGCCGGTGATGGCGTACATGAGCAGCGCGTCGAATTCGGGGAAGGACACCCGGGCGCGCCAGGCGGTGTCCAGGCTGATCAGCAGGGTCATGAGGCTGCCCACCACGATGATCATGCCCATGCCGAGCGCGGCGTGGTCGGCGAGCAGGCCGCCGCCGAACGCGGCGACGGGGTTGGCCCAGAGCACGGCCATGCTGACCAGCGAGGCGACCAGCAGGCCCAGGTTGATCAGGGTGAGGGTGCGGCGCGGGAGGAAAAACCCCAGCACAGTGCTGCTGATCGCGCCGAGCAGCACGAGCAGGATGGGCACCAGGGGGGTCATGTTGACTTCGGGAGCGGTGAGCATTACTGGCCTCCTCCCAGGGTGGCAAGGATGGCTTTCACGGCGGGCTGGATGAGGTTCAGGGCGGGCGCGGTGTACACCCCGAAGAGGATCGCCAGGGCCAGCGGGAGGCCCAGGACGAGCCATTCGACGCCGCGCAGGTCGGCGACGGGCACGCTGCCCAGCGGGCGGGCCTGCCAGAAGGTGGTCTGGAAGGCGGTCAGGGCGTACGCGGCGGCGGCGATGACGGTCAGGCCGGCCACGAAGGCAATCCAGGGCTGCACCTGGTAGGCGCCGAGCAGGACGCTGAATTCACCGATGAAGCCGGCGAGGCCGGGCACGGCGATGCTGGCGAACCACAGGGCCATGGTCAGGCCGCCGAGCGCGCCGGCCTGGGTCATCACGCCGCCCACGCGGGTGCTGAGGCTGCCGGTGCGTTCCTGCAGCATGCCGACGGCCATGAACAGCGCCCCGGTGTACAGGTTCTGGAAGGCGAGGAGGTACATGGCGCCGATCACGGCGGTTTCCTGCAGGCTGAACACGCCGAGGGCCACGAAGCCCATGTGGCTCAGGCCGGCGTAGGCCATCAGGCGTTTCCAGTTGCTCTGCTGGAAGGCGACCCAGGCGGCGTACAGGGCGGTGAAGGCGCCCAGGCCCATCAGGACGGGCCGCAGGTCGCGCATGGCGTCGGGGAACAGGGTGATCCCGTACAGGAACAGGCCGTAGCCGCCGACCTTGTACAGGGTGCCCATCACGTCGGGGATGCCGCTCTCGTCGTTCTGCTCGTGGAAGTCGGGCAGCCAGGCGTGCAGGGGGAACAGCGGGAGCTTCACGGCCATGGCGGCCAGGAAGCCCAGGAACAGCCACGTCTGGGCGCTGCCGGTGACGCGGTTGGCCAGGAGGTCGTTCAGGGCGAAGGTGGGGCTGCCGCCGATGGCCTTGTACCCGATGAAGCTGACCAGCATCAGCAGGCCGCCGAACAGGGTGTACGCCGCGAACTTCACGAGGGCCTTCATGCGGCTCTCGTTGCCGTAGATGGCGAGCATCAGCAGCGCGGGGATCAGGGCCCCCTCGAAGAACACGTAGAAGAGGATCGCGTCGCGGGCGGAGAAGATGCCCAGCAGGAAGGTCTCCATGACCAGCATCAGGGCCAGCATGGGGCCGGGGTTGGGCACGCGTTTGGCGGCGTAGATGGCGGCCATGAAGGTCATGAACGCCGTGACGAGGGCAAGCGTCAGGCTGACCCCGCCGAGCTGCACGCTGTAGGTGATGCCCAGCGGCTCGATCCAGTTGGTGCGGAAGAGCTCGGTGCCGCCGCTGCGCCACAGCAGCAGGCCCAGGCCCAGGGTGAGGCCGGCGGCGGTGCCGGCGACCTCCTCCCGCCACTGGCGGGGGGCGAGGAACACGAGCAGGGCGCCCAGCAGGGGCAGGAAAATAAACCAGTGAATCATTATTGGCCGCCTCCCATGCCGATGGTCTTCAGGGCCCAGTAGCCGACCATCAGGGCGGTGCCGAGCAGCATGCTCACGGCGTAGGCGCGCACGAAGCCGCTCTGCCACCACGTGAAGGCCGTGCCGGTGCCGCTGGCGCTGCGTGCGATGCCGCCCACGGTGCCGTCCACGCCGCGGTCCACGACGTCCAGGCCGTAGGCGACGCCGCGGCTGGGGTTGCTGAAGAGGCCGTCGTACAGGTCGTTCAGGTACAGCGCGGCCGCGCTGGTGCGGCCCAGCGGGCCGTGCGCGAGCAGGCCGCTGCGGTGTTCGGTCCAGGCCCAGAAGAGCCCGCCCAGGCCCGCGCCGACGGCGAGCAGGGTGAGGATCAGTTCCGTGCTGTGCGCGATCTCATGCGCGTGGACGGGCACGGCCTTGCTCAGGAAGCTGTCGAAGGCGTGGTTGCCGCCCAGGAAGGTGGGGATGTTCAGGAAGCCGCCCAGCGTGGCGAGCGCGGCCAGGATGCCCAGCGGCGCGAGCATGATGGGGTCGGCCTCGTGGGGGTGGGCGACGTGCCCGCGGTACGTGCCGCGCCACACCAGGAAGTACCAGCGGCCCATGTAGAAGGCGGTCAGGAAGGCCACGCCCAGGCCGATCAGGTACAGCAGCGGGTTGGCGTCGAAGGCGGCAGCGAGAATCGCGTCCTTGCTGAAGAAGCCGCTCCAGATGGGAATCCCGGCGATGGCGAGCACGCCCATCAGGGAGAACAGGTGGGTCATGGGCATGAACCGGCGCATGCCGCCCATGAGCCGCACGTCCTGTTCCTCGTGCAGGGCGTGGATCACGGCGCCGGCACACAGGAACAGCAGCGCCTTGAAGAAGGCGTGGGTGAGCAGGTGGAACACGCCGGCCGAGTAGCTGTGCAGGCCGACGGCCAGGAACATGTACCCCAGCTGCGAGACGGTGGAGTACGCCAGGATCTTCTTGATGTCGTGCTGGTTCAGGGCGCTGAGCGCGCCGTACAGCGCGGTGAGGGCACCCACCCAGGCGACCCACATGCTGGCGTTCGGGGCGAGGTCATACAGGAAGTTGCTGCGGGCGACCAAGTACACGCCGGCGGTGACCATGGTGGCGGCGTGGATCAGCGCCGAGACGGGCGTGGGGCCGGCCATGGCGTCCGGAAGCCAGGTGGTCAGCGGCAGCTGGCCGCTCTTGCCGACCGCGCCGACGAGCAGGAACAGGCAGGCGAGTTCGATGCCGGCCTGCACGACGCTGGCGCCCTCGACGCGGGCGGCGAGTTCGGGGATGTTCAGGGTGCCGTACAGCTTGTACAGCAGGAACATGCCGAGCATGAAGCCCAGGTCGCCGATGCGGTTCATGATGAAGGCCTTGCGGGCGGCGTTGCTGTTCGCCACGGCCTCGCGGTCGCTGGCCTCGCGCACGTCACGGTCGCTGGCCTCGCTGTTGCGGCCGTTGAACCAGAAGCCGATCAGCAGGTAGGAGGCCATGCCCACGCCTTCCCACCCGACGAACATCAGGGGGTAGGAGTCGGCGAGCACCAGGATCAGCATCATGCTCACGAAGAAGTTCAGGAACGCGAAGAAGCGCGTGAACTTCGCGTCGTGGCTCATGTAGGACACGGAGTACACGTGGATCAGGAAGCCGATCCCGGTGATGATCAGGGTCATGACGCTGGACAGCTGGTCCAGGTAGAAGCCCACGCTGAGATTCTTGCCGAGGGCCATGTTCGGCAGCCAGTTGGCGATCACGGTTTCCTGGTCGGGCGTGCCGCCCAGGCCCAGGTAGCGGGTCAGGGCGATGACAAAGGCCGCGAGGACCGTGCCGCTGGCGAGCCAGCCGCCGGTCTTGCCGGGGAAGGCCTTGGGAAGCAGCATCAGCAGGGCGAAGCCCAGCAGGGGAAGCAGGGGGAGCAGGTACAGGGGCATCAGGGCTTCAGCCTCTCAGGGTGGCGAGGTCGTCCACGTTGGTGGTCTCGCGTTTGCGGAAGATGGACACGATGATCGCCAGGCCGATGGCGACCTCGGCGGCGGCCAGGGTCATGACGATGAACACGGCCGTCTGCCCGGTCAGGTCGCCCCAGCTGCGGGCGAAGGCCACCAGCGAGAGGTTCGCGGCGTTCAGCATGAGTTCCACGCTGAGGAAGACCATGATCGCGGTGCGGCGGGTCAGGACGCCGATCATGCCGAGCGCGAAGAGAATGCCGCTCAGGGCCAGGTAGTACGTGGTGGGAACCATCAGGCGCGCACCTCCCCGGGGGTGTTGATGGTGGGCGTGAGGGCGGTGACGGGCGCGGCGGTGCCGGCCGGCAGTTCGGCCGTCTCGTCGTCGGGCAGGCCGTCGGGCTGCGCGGCGGGGCGCTGCACGAGCGCGACCGCGCCGATGATCGCGATCAGCAGCAGGATGCTCACGGCCTCGAAGGGCAGCAGGAAGCGGGTCAGGAGGTTCTCGCCGACCGCGCCGGCGCTGCCTTCACGCAGGGCCTCGGCGCCCTGCGCGAGCGGCTGCGGGTCCTTGAAGGTGAAGGCCAGGACGACCAGCGCGCCGGCCAGCAGCGCCCCGCCGATCCCGGCGAGTTCCCGCACCAGCGGCACGGGGTCCTGCCCGGTGACGGGGGCGTTGGCGTTGAGCATCATGATCACGAACAGGAACAGCACCATGATCGCGCCGGCGTACACGATGACCTGCGTGGCCGACAGGAACGATGCGCTCATGGTGGCGAACAGCCCCGCCACGCACAGCAGCGTGAACACCAGGCCCAGCGCGGCGTGCACGGCGTTGCGCGCGGCGATGGTGAGCACCCCGCCGACCAGGGCGAGCGCGCCGAGAAGAATGAAAGCAACCATCATGCCGGTCATTGCGGGTACGTCACCCCCTCCAGTTCGTTGCGGGCGCCGCCGTCCACCTGGAAGCCCAGGCGGACGGGTTTGCCCTTGTTGGCGGCCTCGCGGCGCTGCGGGCGGCTGCCTTCCACGCCGACGAGCATGTCGTCCTTGCCGTACACGAAGTCGCCGTAGCGGTAGTCGGCCATCTCCCACTCGTTGCCCAGCACGACCGCGCCGGTCGGGCAGGCTTCCTCGCACATGCCGCAGAAGATGCAGCGCAGCATGTTGATCTCGTACACCTTGGCGTAGCGTTCGCCGGGGCTGACAGGGTTCTGCGGGTCGTTCTCGGCCGCCTCGACGTAGATGGCGTAGGCGGGGCAGGCGGCGGCGCACAGAGAGCAGCCGATGCATTTTTCCAGGCCGGTGCCGGGGTGGCGGGTCAGGACGTGCCGGCCCCGGAAGCGGGGTTGCAGCGTCACGCGCTGTTCGGGGTAGCTCACCGTGAGCGGCTTGGTAAACAGCTTGCTCATGGTGATGCCCATCCCCTTGGCGATGCTAAGCACGCCCATGGGTTCCTCCTAGGGGGGTGGCGGGGCGCACTTCAGTCGCCTCCGAGGGTCTGGCGGTTGGCGGGGGTGACGGTGTGGGCGCGGGGGCTGAGGTCCTCGGCGCGGCGGATGCCGGGCGTGTTCCACAGGCTGCGGACGGCGTCACTGACGTAGATCAGCAGGCCCACGCCGATCAGGCTGCCCAGCACCAGCGGCCACAGGCCCCAGCTGGCCTTGAAGTAGGCGATGTAGAAGGCGGTCAGGACGGTGTTGATCAGCGCCAGCGGCAGCACCAGCTTCCAGCCGAAGCGCATGAGCTGGTCGTAGCGGATGCGCAGGATGCTGGCCTTGACCCAGATGAAGAAGAACACGAAGAAGGCCATCTTGGCGATGAACCACACGATCGGCCACTCGCTGATGCCGGGGATCAGGCCGTTCAGGAACTGCGGGCCTTTCCAGCCGCCGAAGAACAGGGTGACCATCATGGCGCTGGCGGTGAACATGGAGATGTACTCGGCCATCTGGTACAGCGCCCACTTGATCGCGCTGTACTCGGTGAGGAACCCGGCGACGAGTTCCTGCTCGGCCTCCGGCAGGTCGAAGGGCGCGCGGTTGGTCTCGGCGAAGGCGCTGACCAGGAACAGCACGAAGCCCAGCATCTGGAACAGCAGCAGCCAGCCGTTGCCGGCCTGCCAGCCCACGATGTCCTGCAACCGGGTGCTGCCGACCAACATCAGCACGCCCAGCAGGCTCAGGCCCATGCCCAGTTCGTAGCTGATCATCTGCGCGCTGGAGCGCAGGCCGCCCAGCATGGGGTACTTGGACCCGGACGCCCAGCCGCCCAGGAAGATGCCGTACACGCCCATGCTGGTCATGGCGAGCAGCACCAGCAGCCCGGCGTCCAGGTTGTACACCCAGGGGTTCTCGCCGAAGAGACTGCCGGCCGGACCGGCGGGAATGCCGCCGAAGGCCAGCAGCGCGAAGGTCACGCTGATGATCGGCGCGATGGTGTACACGACCTTGTCGGCCATGGTGACGTTGATGTCTTCCTTGAAGATGCTCTTGATCGCGTCCGCGACGGGCTGCAGCAGGCCCAGCGGGCCCACCCGGTTCGGGCCGGGGCGCAGCTGGAAGCGGCCCAGCAGCTTGCGTTCGACCAGGGTCATGTACGCGAAGCCGGTCAGGAGGCCCAGGATCACCAGGATGGCCTTGAGCAGCGTGATGAGTGAGGTGGCGAGCCAGTCGGGCATCAGTCGTCACCTCCGGGGTGCACGGGCGTGTACATGGGCAGTTCGCCGGCCTCGACCAGGCGGTCCACGTACTCGGGCGTCAGCGCGCGGCTGGACAGCGGGGTGGGGAGCATGCGCTCGGTCCACAGCACGGGCCGGTGCTCGTACGCGAGCGGCGCCTCGAAGCGTTTGGTGGGGGCGGCGACCACGCCGCGCTCGGGCAGGCTGGCCACGGACCCCAGGCGGGATTCCAGCAGCGCCTGCGCGCCGCGCAGGCCGCGCACCGGGGGCCGCAGGCCCAGGCCCTCGGCGACGGCGGTCAGGGCGCGGATCAGGTCGGCGCTTTCATGGCCGTTCAGGGCGGCCTGTTGCAGGGGCAGCAGGCGGCCTTCGAGGTTCATGGTGGTGCCGCGCTTCTCGTAGTTGGTCAGGGCGGGCAGAACCACGTCGGCCTGGGCGGCGGTCGCGGTGAAGTGCGTGTCGTGCACGACCGTGAAGCGCGCCGCGCGGCCGGGCCGGCCGGCGCCCACGGGGTCCAGGCCGCTCAGGAACGCGACCTGCGCCTGGGGCAGCTGGGCGTAGTTCAGGCCGCCCTGGCGGGGCACCAGGTTCAGGGTGGCGAGCCCCAGGCTGTTGGCGCCGGCGGGAATCGCCAGGACCTTCAGCTTCGCGCGCTGGGCGTAGGCCTCGATGGCGCGCAGGGTCTGCTCGGTGGCGCCCTGCAGGGCCTCGTGGCCCAGGATCAGCACGGCGTTCTTCGCGCCGGCGATCAGGTCGGCGGTGGCGCCCAGCAGGGGGTCGCCGCCCTTCATCAGGGCGTCCAGGGCCTCGGGGGCGGCCATGGTCAGGCGGATGCCGGCGTGCCCGGCAAGTTCGGTGTCGGCGCTGCCGATCACGGCGAGCTGCTCGCGCCTGCGGGCGGGGCGCTCGACCATGCGCAGGTCGGCGATGGCGGTGCCGTGCAGGAACTCGGTGGGCAGCAGGCCGCCCTTGAGCATTTCCAGCACGCGCAGCTGCACCACGGGCGCTTCTTCCATCAGGTCGGCGCCGATCACGACGACGGCGTCGGCGGTGGCGACGTCGGTCAGGGTGGCCGGGGCGCTGTTCAGCAGGGGCTGGCGGGGGAAGTGGTCCACGCTGCGGGTGCCGGTGGCGTCCGCGAACGCTTCGAGCGCCGCGCCTTCTTCCAGGGTCAGGTCGGCGCTGGCGTACAGGGCGAGGTCGCTGGCGTTCAGGCCGGTCATGCCGGTGCGGATCGCGGCGACGGCCTCGTCCCAGGTCGCGGCGCGCAGTTCGCCGTCCTCGCGGATCATGGGCTGGGTCAGGCGGTCGTTGTTCGCGAACGAGTGCCCGAAGCGGCCGGCGTCGCAGATCCACATCTCGTTCACGTCGCGGTTCTCGCCGGCCACGATGCGTTCCAGGCGGCCGTTGCGGGCGTCCACGGTGACCGAGCACCCGACCGGGCACAGGGTGCAGGTGGTGGGGGTGTGGTCGTACTCCCAGTTGCGGCCGCGGAAGCGGGCGACGTTGTCCAGCAGCGCGCCCACCGGGCAGATGTCGGTGATGTTGCCCTGGAAGCCGGTGGGGAGCCCGCCCTCCTGCGTGTCGATGAAGGTGTGCCCGCCGCGTTCGATGAAGTCCAGCACTTCCTGGCCGGGGATTTCCTCGAAGTAACGCACGCAGCGCTTGCAGTGAATGCAGCGTTCCTGGTCCAGGATCACGAATTCACTGAGGGCGTAATGCTTGTCGGCGTGGCGGCGGTCGAAGCCGTAGCGGCTGGCGCCGTACCCGTACTCGAAGGCGCGGTCCTGCAGTTCGCACGCGCCGCCCTTGTCGCAGGTGGGGCAGTCCAGCGGGTGGTTCAGCAGGTGGAATTCCATCATGCCGGCCTGGGACTTGGCGACCACTTCGCTGGTGCGGGCGGTCTTGATGTGCATGCCCTCGGTGGCCTGCATGGTGCAGGAGGCCATGGGCTTGGGGAAGTAGAAGATCTTCGGCTGGCCGCTTTCGTCCAGTTCGAAGTTGCCGTCCTTGCCCTTGCGGGGCGTGCCGGCTTCCACCAGGCACATGCGGCAGGCGCCGATCGGGGAGAGGTACTGGTGCGCGCAGAAGTACGGCACGTCGCTCCCCGCCTGGAACACGGCGTCGATGGCGCTCGTTCCGGCGGGAAGTTCGAGTTCCACGCCGTCTACAGTGACTTTCATTCGTCCCTCCAGCGGCCGCCGCCCTGAAGCAGCTGGCCCTGTTCGGCCAGGTCGTACTCGGCGCGGAACAGCTTGATGCTGCTCAGCACCGGGCCCAGGCAGGCGTCCGCCAGGGCGCAGAAGCTGCGCCCGCCGATGTTGTCGGCCATGTCCAGGATGAGTTGCGTGTCGCCGGGCTGCCCCTTGCCGCGCACGAGCTTCTCGTACATCTTGACCATCCAGCCCGAAATGCCTTCACGGCAGGGCGTGCACTTCCCGCAGGACTCGTGCGCGTAGAAGCGCACGCTGTTGAAGGTGGTGTTCACGATGCTCGCGGACTTGGGGATCAATGTGACGCCGCCCGTGCCCAGGGAACTGCCGGCGGCGGCGAGCGCCTCGTAATCCATGGGGGTGTCCAGGATGGTTTCGGTGTACGGCAGCAGCTGGCAGCTGATCCCGCCGGGGATGATGGCCTTCATCTCCTCGGTGGGGCCGCCGGCCCAGTCGTAGATCAGTTCGCGGAAGGTGGTGCCCAGCGGCAGTTCGTACACGCCGGGTTTGCGCACGGGGCCGCTGATCTGGAAGAGCTTCATGCCCTTGCTCTTCTCGGTGCCCATGTTCGCGTGCCAGTCGGCGCCGTACTTCAGGATGTGCGTGACGGCGCAGAAGGTTTCCACGTTGTTGATGGTGGTGGGCAGGCCGTACAGACCGGCCGCGGCCGGGAAGGGGGGCTTGAGGCGCGGGTTGGCGCGCAGGCCCTCCAGGGAGTTCATCAGGGCGGTTTCCTCGCCGCAGATGTACGCCCCGGCGCCGCGGTGCACCTGGATGTCGAAGTCGAAGCCGCTGCCCAGGATGTTCTGGCCGAGCAGCCCGGCCGCGCGGGCTTCCTTGATGGCCGCCCAGAGCCGCTCGGCGGCGTGCACGTACTCCCCGCGGATGTAGATGTACCCCAGCGTGGCGCGCATGGCGAAGCCGCCGATCAGCATGCCCTCGATCAGCTGATGCGGGTCCTCGCTCATCAGGTAGCGGTCCTTGAAGGTGCCGGGTTCCGACTCGTCGGCGTTGCACAGCACGATGTGCTGGCGGCCGTCGTTCAGCGGCATGAAGGACCACTTCAGGCCGGTGGCGAAGCCTGCGCCGCCGCGGCCGCGCAGGCCGGACTTCTTGACTTCCTCGATCACGGCGTCGTTGCCCATCGCGAAGGCGCGTTTCACGCCCTCGTACCCGCCGTTGCGCTGGTAGTACTCCAGGGTCCAGCTCTCGGCCTGGCCGACGTGCGCGTACAGGGTGGGCGCGAACCGGGGGTCTTTGGCGCTGGTGATCGGCTTGGGGGCCTCGGTGGCGGTCATGCGCCGCTCCCGGGCAGTTTGGTCAGGCCGGTGATGCTGGCGCCCACCACTTCACCGCTCGCCATGGCCTGACGGCCCTCGGCGTTCACGGTGACGGGCACCGGGTTGTCCGGCTCGGGCTTGCGGTCGGCGCGCAGTTCGTCCAGGAGGTGACGGCACTTTCTGGGGCCGACGTTCTCGTAGAAGCCCTCGTCGTTGATCTGCACGACGGGCGCGGTGCCGCAGCTGCCCAGGCACTCGACCTTCTGCACGCTGAAGCGGCCGTCCGCGGTGACCTCGCCGGGCTGCACGTCCAGTTCGGCGACCAGCGTGTCCCACAGTTCGTCGCTGCCTTTCAGGGCGCACATCAGGGTGGCGCACACCTGCAGGTGGTACTTGCCGGTGGGGACGGTGTGGTAGGTCGAGTAGAAGCTCATCACCGAGCGGACCTCGGTGGAGGTGGTGCCGCACAGCGCGGCGATCTCGGCCATGCGTTCCTCGGACACGAAGCCCTCGGCGTCCTGCACCTCGCGCAGCAGCGGCATCAGCGCGCTGCGCTTGCCCTGGGGGGAAGTGGGGTAGCGACTGAAGATGTCGTCCACCACGTGTTGTTTGTCTGCAAAGTAACTCAAGCTTATCCCCTGGCCTTACCGGTCCACGTCCCCGAGGACGGGGTCGATGGTGGCGAGAATGGTGATCAGGTCCGCGAACTGCGCGCCGACGCAGGCGTACTCCAGCGCCTGGATGTTCACGAAGCTGGGGGCGCGGATCTTCACGCGGTACGGCAGGCTGCCGCCGTCCGAGACGAGGTAGTACCCGACCTCGCCGCGCGCGCTCTCGATGGGCACGTACACCTCGCCGAGCGGCGGGTGGAAGCCCTCGGTGACCAGTTTGAAGTGGTGGATGACCGCTTCCATGCTGGTTTCGAGTTCGTGGCGGGGCGGCAGGCTGATCTTGCGGTTGGGGTCCTTGATGGGCCCGGGGCGCAGTTTCTTCAGGCCCTGGCGGATCAGGTTCACGCTCTGGCGGATCTCGTCCATGCGGATCGTGAAGCGCGCCAGGCTGTCGCCGGTCTGTTTGGTGATGACCTGGAAGTCGTATTCCTCGAAGCCGCAGTAGGGGTTGTCCTTGCGGTGGTCGAGGGGCACGCCGGAGGCGCGCAGGTTCGGGCCGGTGAGGCCCAGGTCGATGGCGACCTCGGGCGGGATGATGCCGATGTTCGTGGCGCGGTCCAGGAAGATGGGGTTGGCGGCGAACAGGTTGATGTACTCGTCCAGGCCGCGGTCCATCTGGTCGCAGAAGGCGGCGACCATGGCGGGCCAGTTGTCGGGGATGTCGCGGGACAGGCCGCCGATGCGCAGGTAGCCCTGGTTCATGCGGTAGCCGCAGACGGCCTCGAACAGGTCGTTGACGCTTTCCTTCTCACGGAAGGTGTAGAACAGCGGCGTCAGGGCCCCGAGGTCGAGCAGGCCGGTGCCGACGAACACGAGGTGGCTGTGGATGCGGCCGAGTTCGTGCAGGATCACGCGCACGACGTTGGCGCGCTCGGGCACCTGGGCCTGCATGAGTTTCTCCGCGGAGAGCACGTAGGCGAGCTCGTGGGAGAAGCTGTGCAGGTAGTCGGTGCGGGGCGCGTACGTCATGTTCTGCTGGTACGTGCGGTTCTCCATGGTCTTCTCGAAGCCCGTGTGGAGGTACCCCATGTGCGGCACGACCTTGGTGACGAACTCGCCGTCCATGTCCACGACGAGGCGCAGCACGCCGTGCGTGCTGGGGTGCTGCGGCCCGACGTTCAGGGACATGATCTCGGTGTGCATCAGGGCGCCGTCGGCGTTCAGGTCGCCCCGGTGCTCGGCGGGAGGCAGCTGCGTCACTTGGGACCTCCTTCGGGCATCACGGCCGGCAGGTCGTCACGGGCCTCGGTGTGGCCGCGGCGCAGGCTGCCGCGCCAGCCGGTCAGGCCGGTCTGCTGGCCGGTCATGCCGGCGCGGAAGGCGGCCGGGTCCAGGAAGCGGCCGTCGTTGAAGAGGGTGGGGGACTCGCCCAGCGGGAAGTCCTTGCGCAGCGGGTGGCCTTCGAGGTCGTCGGGCGTGAGGACCTTGCGCAGGTCCGGGTGCCCGTCGAAGTGGATGCCGACCAGGTCGTACACCTCGCGCTCGAGGTAGTTCGCGGCGCGCCACACGGGGTACAGGCTGTCCACGTGGGGTTCGTCGCCGTCCAGCCAGACGCGCAGGAACACGCGGCGGTGGTCGCGGGGGTGGTAGATATTGTGCAGCAGCGCGAACCGGGCGGGTTTCAGCTCGGGGTAGGTGAGGTAGTCCACGCCGACGGAGTCCATCAGCATGAAGCCGCGCTCCTTGAGGGCCTGTGCGACCTGCCGCAGCTGGGCGGCGGGCACCACGGCGGTGGGTTCGGCCGCGTCGTCTTCCTGGAGGCCCAGTTCGGCGATGAGGGCGGTCACGTCACGCGTGGTGGGGGCGGCGAGGTGCGCGCCGGTGCCGACCTGCTGGCCGAGGCCGGCGAGGGGCACGTCCATGTTGGGGTTGTTGGGGTCCTGGGGGCGGGTCTTGTCGCTCATCGGGTCCACGCATCCACCATGGGAAGCTGGTGGCCCAGTTCGTCGAAGGCCTCGCCGCGGACTTTTTTCTGCAGCTGCATCAGGGCGTACAGCAGGGCTTCGGGGCGGGGCGGGCAGCCGGGCACGAAGATGTCCACCGGCACGACGCTGTCCACGTTCTGGACGATGGCGTAGTTGTTGAACATGCCGCCCGAACTGGCGCAGGCGCCCATGCTGATCACCCATTTGGGGTCGGGCATCTGGTCGTACACGCGGCGCAGCACGGGGCTCATCTTCTTGCTGAGGCGCCCGGCGACGATCATGACGTCCGCCTGGCGGGGGGAGGCGCGGAACACCTCGCTGCCGAAGCGGGCCATGTCGTTGCGGGCGTTGGTGGACTGCATCATCTCGATGGCGCAGCACGCCAGGCCGAAGGTGGCCGGCCACAGGCTGTTGCTGCGGCCCCAGGCGACCAGTTTCTCCAGGCTGGTGAACAGGACCCCTTCGGATTCCAGTTCCTGCCAGTCCTTCTCGAACAGTTCCTTCAGAGGCACGGGGCCCTCCTGTCCAACGTGTCAGAAGCCACCGGGGGGGTGGCCTCAGGAGTGAGCGCGTTCAGGCCCATTCCAGGACCTTTTTCTTCAGCACGTAGAAGTACCCGACCAGCAGCAGCAGGATGAAGGTGAAGGCCTCGATGAACGCGAAGGGCAGCAGCTTCTGGTACGCGACGGCGAGCGGGTAGAAGAAGGCGGTTTCGATGTCGAACACGATGAACAGCATGGCCACCAGGTAGAAGTGGACCGGGAAGCGCTGACCCGTGCCGACGCCGCCGTGCTGCGGGTCGTTGCCGCTCTCGTAGGGCATCAGCTTGGCGCGGCTGGCTTTCTTGGGGCCGAGCAGTGCGCTGGCGACGACGGCGATGACGCCGATGCCCAGGGCGGCCAGCAGCATGATGACGAAGTTGGCGTATTCGATAACAGTTCCCCCTTTTCGGCTTTCTTCTCTCCAGCCGGGACCCCAGCGTTCGTGAAAGTGCGCACGAGGGTGCTGAACAGGAGACAGCGGAGCGAGATGAAAGACGCTTCACAAAGAATAAAGCCTTCTCTTTTTACCACGATTCCCTGTTAAAGACTCCCTGCTGAACGGGAAATGTCGTGACTTTCACGTCCGCTGTCCGGCCAGGGATGCCGGACCCCGCAGGCATACCCCCACCCAGCCGGACCGCAGCCCGATCAGGCGGTAATGTGAAGCATGAGTGAAGTGTCCCCCACAGAGTTGCGCGTCCCCGGGGCACCCCCCATGCCCGAGGTCCTGCACACCCCCCGCCTGACCCTGCGCATGCCCCGCCCCGAGGACGCCGCCGCCCAGGTCGCCGCCGTCCACGCCTCCCTGCCCGAACTGCACGCCTGGATGGCCTGGTCGCACGAGCCCCACACCCTGGACCACGCCCGCGCCAACCTGGAACGCGCCCAGGCCGCCTACCGCAGAGGCGAGAACCTGCGCCTGATCATCTGGAACCGCGACGAGACCGAGATGCTCGGCAGCACCGGCTACCACGCCCTGAACTGGGCCGTGCCCAAGGCCGAGATCGGGTACTGGATCGCCACGCCCCACACCGGACGCGGCTACGCCCTGGAAGCCGCCCGGTTCCTGACCGAGTACGGTCTGGACACCCTGGGCCTGCGCCGCATCGAGATCCGCACGGACACCCTCAACGAGCGCAGCGCCCGCATCCCCCGCCAGCTGGGGTACACGCTGGACGCCACCTTCCGCAACGACGACGTGGCCGCCGACGGCAGCGGCCGCCTACGCGACACCTTCGTGTTCAGCGTCACCCGGCAGGCCCCGCCGTGACCGCCCGCCCCGCACACCTGGAGGCCAGCCACCGCTGCGGCGCCGGCCTGGTCCTGCACGCCAGCTCGGCCGGGTACGCCGCCCACAGCGAAGGCGGCGCGCTGTCCATCAAGACCATGCGCGGCGGCGCGGCGCACTACGCGCTGGGCCGCGCCCGCCTGCGGGTGGACGACCACCACTACGCCCTGCTGCAGGACGGCCAGCCCTACGCCGTGGAGGTCGCGCCCGACACCGAGTCCTTCTGCCTGTTCTTTGAGCCGGGCGCCACCCGCGGCCTGTGGCAGCTGGCCCGCACCCGCCCGGACGCGCTGCTGGACCTGCCCGAACTGCCCCCCGCGCCGGACTTCATCCAGCGCAGCCACCCGCACGATGGGCTGCTCTCGCCGCTGCTGAACACCCTGCGCGCCGGGAACCTTGGCGGCCGCTGGACCGCCGACGAGTGGGACGACCACCTGCTGCGCGTCCTGACGCGGCTGTACGCCCTGCACACCGCCGCCCTGACCGAGGCCGCGCGCCTCCCCGCCGCCCGGCCCGCCACCCGCCTGGAACTCGCCCGGCGCCTGCACCGCGCCCGCGACTTCATGGAAGCCGGCCTGCACGAACCGCTGCCGCTGGAGCGCGTGGCGGAGATCGCGCACCTCTCCCCGTACCACTTTCACCGCGCGTTCCGGAACCTGTTCCGGGAAACGCCCGCGCAGTACGTCACCCGTCGGCGCCTGGAAACCGCGCGGCACCTGCTGCGCACCACCGCCCTCAGCGTGCTGGACATCAGCCTGGCGGTGGGGTTCCAGACCCCGGAGGCCTTCAGCACCCAGTTCCGCCGCCGGACCGGGCAGCCCCCCAGCGCGTGGCGCGGCGCAACTCCGCAAGACTGAGCAGGCGCCCCGCCCGGGAGCCCGCTACGCTGCGGGCACCATGGAAGAACTGCTGAACGACCTCCGCACCGGCAACCTGGACGCCGCGCTGGCCCGCGTGCGCGCCCACCCCACCCTGCTGCATGAGCGGCCCGCGCAGGGCCCCTCTCCCCTGCTGACCAGCGTGTACTACGGGCACGCAGAGCTGGGCCGCGCGCTGGTCGCCGAGGGCGCCGTGCCGGACCTGTTCGAGGCGAGCGCGCTGGGGCTCCCGGACCACGTGCAGGCCCACCTGGACGCCCACCCGGACACCGTGAACGCCTACGGCGCCGACGGCTTCCAGCCGCTGGGCCTGGCGTGCTTCTTCGGGCACGCGGCCGTGGCGGGGCTGCTGCTCACCCGCGGCGCGGACGTGAACAGCCCGTCGCGCAACGCGCAGCAGGTCCGGCCGCTGCATTCCGCCGTGGCCGGCGGGCATCTGGAGATCACCCACGCCCTGCTGGACCGCGGCGCCGACGTGAACGCCATACAGGAAGGCGGGTTCACGCCGCTGCACTCGGCCGCGCAGAACGGGCAGCCGGAGATGGTCACGCTGCTGCTGAACGCCGGCGCGGACCCCGCCGCCCGCACCGCGGAGGGGCTCACCCCCGCCGACCACGCCCGCAGGGCCGGACACGAGACGCTGGCCCTGGACCTGGACGCCCGCGCCCGGTGACCGTCAGGCCGTGATGCGCGTGCCGGCCTCACCGCGCGCCGCGGCCTCCAGCACGCCCGCCCCCATGCCGCTGGCGATCGTGGCAAAGGGCGCGCCGCGGTCCAGGGCGTCCAGCGCGGCCTGCACCTTGGGAATCATGCCCCTGGCGATCCAGCCGGCCTGAATCCCCTCCTGCACCTCGGCACGGGTGAGGTGCGCGGCGCGGCTGGCGGGGTCCGGGTAGGCGCGGTACACGCCGTCCACGTCCGTCAGGAAGATGATCCCCTCACCCAGCGCGCCCGCCACCGCCCCGGCGGCCGTATCGGCGTTCACGTTCAGCGCCTGCCCGTCCGCGCCCACCGCCACGGACGCGATGACCGGCGTGAGGCCCGCGCCGACCAGCGTGCGCAGCAGCGCCGCGTTCACGCCGGTCACGCGGCCCACCCGGCCCAGCGCCGGGTCCAGCACCTCGGCGGTGAGCAGGGCGCTGTCCCGCCCGGTCAGGCCGACCGCCTGTCCCACCTCCTGGCTCAGCGCCTTGTTCAGGGCGCTCAGGGCCATCTCCACCACGTCCATCGCTTCGGGCGGCGTGACCCGCAGGCCCGCGCGGAACTCGCTGGGCACGCCCCGCGCCGTCAGTTCCCGCTCGATCACCGGGCCGCCGCCGTGCACCACCACGACCGGCATCAGGGCGCGCAGCGCGGCGATCTCGGCCGCCACGGCGCGGCGCAGTTCCAGGCTTTTCATGGCATTCCCGCCGTACTTGACGATCACGCCCGGCAGTGTACCGGGCGCGGGGGCAGGCGGGTCAGGTCACGTTCAGGACGCGAGCCGCGCGGCCTTCTCGGAGACCGGTTCGGGCGTCAGCGCCGGCTGGCTGGGCGTCAGGGACTTGGCGTACCAGGTCATGACCGGTCTGGCGTCCATGGTGAACACGTACCCCAGCCGCTCCCAGAAGCGCGCCCCGCGCGGGTTCTCGCCCAGCACGCCCGCCAGGATGCGCTGCGTGCCGGCCGGCAGGCGCCGCTCCAGGTTGCGGGCCGCCTGCTCCCCCAGGCCCTGCGACTGCCGGTCCTGCCGGATCAGCAGCAGGTTCAGGGTCACGTCGCCGGCCTCGGGGAAATTCAGCTTGTAGTCCAGGCTGCCGATCAGGTCCCCGGCGTCGTCCCGGAGCAGTTCCAGGCGGCGCCGGGGATCCATCAGGGCGATCTGCACGTCCTGCTGCACTTCCTGCAGCGTGGGCACAGCATTTCCGAGCAGTTCGAAGTAACCGGGGGCGGCGCAGTACAGCGAGTGGAGCAGCGGCGCGTCAGGCAGCGCCAGCGGCGAAACGTTCAAGATGATCCTCCCGTCCGGGGGACACTGTGGGCCGCCAGGAACACGCACGAGGCTCCCAGGCCGTGTACAGCATGCGTCCCCACACTGATGCCGGACCCCCTCACGATACCCCCCCGGCGATCATCTACAAGTCAGACTCCCCCACCCACAGGTTGAGCATCGGTTCACCCTAAGAGGGAATCAAGGCGGTATGGTCCCCACCCCCTCTCCCCACCGGCCGCCGCAGGTGCGGCCCCGCCCAAGCCAGCGCGTCTTTACAGTGACCCATGCCCCTCGGATGCCTCGCGGCCCTGTTCGGAGTCAGGGACCAGCCCACGCCCGCCCCGCCGGCCCGGACCGTGCCGGACGCCCTGCCGGTGGAGGTCAAACGGTACTTCTTCAGCCGCGACGAGAACGCCGTGTTCCGCGCGCTGGAGCAGGCCCTGACCGGCACGCCTTACCGGGTGTTCCCGAACGTGCGCCTGTCGGACCTGTTCCGCATCACTGAGAAGGACAGGGCCGCCTACAGCGCCGCGCGCGGCCGCCTGAAGGACCGGCACGTGGACTTCCTGATCGTGGACGCCGCGCAGGACCACCGCCCGGTGCTCGCCATCGAACTGGACGGCGCCTCGCACGGGCGGGAACGGCAGCAGCACAGCGACGCCGTGAAGGACGTGATCTTCCGCTCGGCCGGCCTGCCGCTGGTGCGGCTGCCTTCCCGGGCATACAGCGCGCCGGACCTCCGGGCGCGCCTGCGGACCCACCTGACGCTGCCCGACTGAAGCGGGCGGGGCGGGGGCATATCCCCGTCCCGCCCATTCAAGCTGAAGTTACTTCTCGCGGATGCTCCAGCCCTGCGCCTTCACGGCCGCGATCAGGCGGTCCATGACCGGGTCCACGTCATCGTCCGTCAGGGTCCGCGCGCCGCGGAACACCAGGCGCACCGCCACGCTGCGGTTCCCCGCCCCGACCTGCTCGCCCTGGTACACGTCGAAGGGCTCCACGCTCGCCAGCAGTGCCCCGGCCTCCTGTTGCAGCAGGGTCGCCACCTCGCCGTAACTCACGCCGGCGGGCGTGATGACCGCCAGGTCCCGCCACGCGGCCGGCGCGCGGCTGGGGTCCCGGAACGCCCACTCGCGGCCCGGCAGGGGCAGCGCGGCCTCCATGACGAACGTGTCGCCCTTCAGGCCGAACTCCTGCGCGATCTCCGGGTGCAGCGCGCCCAGCCAGCCGACCTGCACGCCGTTCCACACCACGGCGCCCGCGATGCCCGGGTGCAGCGCGGCGGGCACGTCCGCACCGCGCAGCTGCTGCAGCTCGAAACCCGCGCCCAGCGTGGCCGCCACGGCCTCCACCAGCCCTTTGAACACGCTGAAGTTCCCCTTCACGCCCGGCTGGTGCGTGGGCGCCGCCAGGTCGCCGCGCATCAGCAGGCCCAGGCGCTCGGCCTCGCCACTCGCGGGGAAGATGCGGCCCAGTTCGAACAGCAGCACCCGTTCGCCTTTGGCGTGCACCTGAGCGGCCTTCAGGAGGCTGGGGTACAGCGCGGTGCGCAGCCCGGTGCGGTCGGTGGTCATGGGGTTGCGGAGTTTCACGCCGGGCGCCTCGGTGCGGGCCCTGCCGGCCTCCTCGTCGCTGGTGAAGGTGTAGGTCACGACCTCCTGGAAGCCCAGGCCCGCCAGGGTGCGCCGCAGCGTGCCGCGCGCCTCGCTGGCCGCCGAGGCGCCCAGGTTGCTCTCGTGCACGCGCAGGGTGGGCAGCGTCTCGGGCAGGGCGGCGTACCCGTGCAGGCGCGCGACCTCCTCGGCGAGGTCCTGCCAGATCAGCAGGTCCACCCGCCAGCTGGGCGGCACCACGGTCAGCGTGTCGCCCTCGCCGGTCACGCGGCAGCCCAGGCGCGTGAGGATGCCCTGCATCTCGGCGGTGGGAATGTCCATGCCCAGCAGCGCCCGGACCTGCGTGCCGGTCACGGTGATCTCGCCGGGCACGTCCGGGGTGCCCACCAGCGTCTGCCCGGCCTCGGGCGTGCCGCCGCCGTGAGCGCGCAGCAGTTCGGCCACGCGCACCGCGGCTTTCGGCGCGAGCAGAGGGTCCACGCCGCGCTCGAAGCGGTACACGGCGTCCGTCTTCAGGCCCAGGCGGGTGCTGGTCAGGCGCAGCAGGACCGGGTCGAAGTGCGCGGACTCGATCACCACGTCCCGGGTGTCGGCCCTGACGTGCCCGTGGTCCCCGCCGACGATCCCGGCGATGCCCAGCACGTGCGTGCCCGGCTTGGGTTCCTTCATGCTGTCAAAGGCGTCCGCGACGGTGGGCACCGGCTCGTCGGTCAGGCCGCCGTCCAGGATCAGCAGGTCCTCCGGGCCGACCTGGTGGGTGTTCCCCAGCAGGTCCTTCACGCTCTCCCCTTCGCGCAGGCCGAACGCGACCACGACCGTGTCGTTCAGGACGTCGCGGCGGTCGTACAGCGCGGTCGGCTGCCCGAGTTCCAGCATCACGTAGTTGCTGGTGTCCACGATCAGGTCGATGCTGCGCATGCCGCTCAAACTCACGCGGCGCTGCATCCACAGCGGCGCCGGGCCGTTCTGCACGCCACTCACCGCGCGGGCCGCGAAGTGATCGCATCCGAAGCGCAGTTTTTTCGCCGGATCACGGTCCAGCGTGCGGCCCCTGTCCGGCAGGCTCACGCGGATCTCGCCGGCCTGGGTGGGCGGGGCGGGCATGGCGGGTTCCTTCACTTCCAGGTTCAGGTACGCCGCCACGTCCCGCGCGAGACCCAGGGCGCTCAGCACGTCCGCGCGGTTCGGGGTGACCTCCACGTCCAGCACCTGATCCGCCGCCCACAGCTCTGCCATGGGCGTGCCGGGCGCCGCGGTGCCCGCGGGGAAGGTCAGGATGCCGGCGCTGGCCTCCCCGATCCCCAGTTCCTTCGCGCTGGCGCACATGCCCCACGACTCCACGCCCTGCATGACCCGTGCGCCGTACTCCATCCCGCCCAGCGTGGTGCCGGGCGTGACCAGCGCCACCATCGTCCCGGCGGGCAGGCCCACCGCGTTCGGCGCGCCGCTCGCCACGGTCTTCACGCCGCGGGCACCGGTGTCCAGCGTGAGTTTCGTCAGCTGCGTGCCTTCCATCGGCTCGGCCGCCTGCACCGCCGCCAGAATCACGCCCTCCACCGGCGCGGGCACGTCGTCCACGCCCTCCAGCGGCAGGCCCAGATGGGCGAACACCGGTTCCAGGTCGGTCACGGGCGGCAGGGCGGGGATCAGTTCCTTCAACCACGAGTACGGCAGTTTCATTGTTCAACCTCTTTGTCGTCCTGTGCCGGGGCCAGCCCCCGCACGAGTGCCCGCGCCTGCTGAGGCAAGAGATTCACGGCGTCCAGCCGGTCCAGCGCCACCCACTGCGGCGCGTAATGGTTCTCCTCGCTCTGGCGGACGGTGCCTTCCGGGCCGTCTCCCAGGCGCATCTCCCCGCGGGCGTGGCGGGTCAGGAAGTAATGCTCGTGGTTGCCCAGGTTGTCCAGCACCAGCACCTCGGGGCCCACGTCCACGGTCAGGTTCACTTCCTCCAGCACCTCGCGGGCGCAGGCCTCGGCGGGCGTCTCGCCCTCCTCGATGCCGCCGCCCGGCAGCGTGGCGTACTCGCGCCCCGCCTTGCGGCGCAGGATCAGCAGCACCTCGCCCTGATCGTTGAAGACGATGCCGGCCGAACGCGCCCTCATCCGAGTTCGCCCCGGAACTGCCCGATCACGCGCGGGTCGTTGGCATAGAAGTAGCGGATGTCGGGAATCTTGTACTTCAGCATGGCGATGCGCTCCGGGCCCAGGCCGAACGCGAAGCCGGTCATGCCCTCGTAGATGCGGTCCCTGCCGGCCGCCTCGCGCAGGTCGTCCACGGCCCTGAACACGTTGGGGTGGACCATGCCGCACCCGCCAAGTTCCAGCCATTTGCTCTCGCCGCGGGGGTTGTTCCAGTACACGGCGAAGTCCGCGCCAGGTTCCACAAAGGGGTAGTAGCTGGGCTGGAAGCGCACCTGCGCGGTGGGGCCGTACAGGCCGCGGGCCATCTCGGCGATGGTGCCTTTCAGGTCCGCCATGCTGATCCCCTCGCCCACGACCAGACCCTCGAGCTGATGGAACATGCTCTCGTGGGTGGCGTCGGTGGCCTCGTAGCGGTACACCTTGCCGCGGCTGACCATCTTCAGGGGCGGGTCGTGTTCGACCATGTAGCGGATCTGCATGTTGCTGGTGTGGGTGCGCAGCAGCCGGCCGTCCTCCAGCCAGAAGGTGTCCTGCAGGTCCCGGGCGGGGTGGTACCAGGGGATGTTCAGGGCTTCGAAATTGTGGTGTTCCCCTTCGACCTCGGGGCCTTCGACGACCTCGTAGCCCATGCGCTGGTAGATGCCGATCAGGTCGTCGTACACGCGGGTGATGGGATGCAGGCCCCCGGCGGGCAGCGGCAGGCCGGGCAGGGTCACGTCGATGGCCTCGCTGGCGAGCTTCTCGTCCAGCGCGGCGCGTTTCAGGATCCCCTCGCGTTCCTGGAGGGCGGCGTCGATGGCCTGACGCACCGCGTTGATCTCGGCGCCGCGGGCCTTGCGCTCCTCCGGGGGCAGCTTGCCCAGCGCGCCGAGTTCCTTCGTGACCAGGCCGCTTTTCCCGACGTACTTCGTCTTGACCTGCTGCAGCGCCTCGAGGGTGGGCGCCTGCGTGATTTCCTGAATGGCTTCCTGCTGCATGGGTCCTCCTGTGAACCTGGGGAATGAAAAAGCCCCGCCCGGGCGTGGGCGGGGTGACGCGCTGGACCTGAGCTCAGGTCAGCGGGGCCCCGGAGGGAGTAAACGGCGAAGGTGTACCGGCCCGGGGCGTCATGCGGTTCAGGGTAGCAGACGCCGGGCGGGGTGTGAAATTTGTTGACGTGCGCCTGACGGCCCGCACGGCACAATGCGGCCCGTGCAGACAAGTCATGGCAGGTGGGCGCGCGGCGCCCTGACGGTGTCGTTGGTCCTGGGGCTCACGGCGTGCGGGCAGCCGCCGGCGGGCGGCGCGGCCCTCTCGGCGCAGGTGGCGGCCGGCGAGCCGATGCTGAACGAGGTGTACTACGACTCGGTCAGCACGGACACGGGCACCTTCATCGAGCTGAAAGGCCCGGCCGGCAAGAGCCTGAGCGGGTACACCCTGGCGGCCTTCGACACGGCGGGCACGCAGTACCGCACGGTCACGCTGTCGGGCAGCATTCCGGCCAGCGGGTACTTCGTGGTGGCGCAGGACACCACCGTCCCGAACCGGACCCTGGTGAACAGCGGCACCGACCTGAACAACGGCAGCGCCAGCCTGCGCCTGCTGAAGTCCGGCGCGGTCATCGACGCGCTGGCGTACGGCACGCCCACCAGCGGCCGGGGCGAGGGCAGCCCCGCCCCGACGACCGGGGCGGGCAGCGCCCTGGCGCGCGTGCCGGACGGGCAGGACACGAACGTGAACAGCGCCGACTTCCGCGTGCAGGCCGCGACACCGGGCGCCAGTAACGGCGGCAGCGGGGGCGGCGGGGGCACCACCGGGAAGAAGGTGCTGTTCGACCTGACGAAGGCCGAGGACGCCGGAAACGCCGACTGGCGCATCGACGGCGCGTACAGCGATTACGCCGCGGCGCTGCGCGGCCTGGGGTACACCGTGGGCAGCCTGACCGGCACGGGCATCACGTCCACGGGCCTGTCGGGCGCGGCGGTGCTGGTGATCCCCGAACCCCAGTCGCCCTTCAGCGACACGGAACGCGCGGCCATTCAGGCGTTCGTGCAGGGGGGCGGCGGGGTGTTCATGATCACGGACCACCGCGTCAGCGACCGCAACAACAACGGCTGGGACAGCCCGGAAGTGTTCGACGGCTGGGACGGCAGCACGCCCGCCAGCGTGAGCGGCGCGTACCAGGCGAGCCTGAACAGCGACGTGATCTTCGGGCTGAACGCGTCGTTTAACAGCTCCTTCAGTGACCCGGTGTACACCGCCACGCCGCTGACCACGCACCCGATCCTGAACGGCGTGAGCAGCGCGGGCGTGTACGTGGGCACCAGCGTGGACGTGCTGGCCGGCACCGCCCTGATGGGCACGGGCGGCAAGACGTACCTCGCCGTGAACAGCGTGGGTGCGGGCCGCGTGGCGATGTGGGGCGACAGCAGCACCTTCGGGGACAACACGTACTCGGACGGCAGCACCGGCACGTACAACAACTGGCCCAACCTGAGCAACGCCGCGCTGGGCAAGAACGTGGTGCGCTGGCTGGCCGGCGACCTGTAAGGCCAAACAAGGAAGCGGCCCCAGCGGATGTCCGGGGCCGACTGCTTTCAGTCCTGGCGCCTAGGTGCGCCGACGGTCCAGCAGCGGCGCAAGCTGCGCGTCGAAGCGGGCCAGCACCGGGCCGATCAGGGCCGTGAGCAGCACGTACACCGCCGCGAGCGGCCCCAGCACGGGCGTGAGCCCGGCCCCCAGCCCGGCGATCAGGATGCTGAACTCCCCGCGGGGAATCAGGGTGGTGCCGGCGCGGTAGCGGCCGCGGGTCTGCACGCCGGCGCGGGCAGCGCCGGTCCAGCCCACCCAGAACTTGGTGGCGCCGGTCAGCACGGCCAGAATCAGGGCGGGCACGATCACGTCCGGCACGCGCCCCAGGTCCAGTTGCAGGCCGAACAGCACGAAGAACACCGCGGCGAACAGGTCGCGCAGCGGCTCGATCTGGTGCCGGGCGCGTTCGGCGACCGGGCCGGACAGCGCGATGCCCACCAGGAACGCGCCGATGGCGGCGCTGACCTTCAGCAGGTCCGCGGCGCCGGCCACGATCAGCACCAGGCCCAGCACGCCCAGCAGCAGCGCCTCGTCGCTGTCCACGTTCATCACGCGGGACAGGGTGTCGCCGTAGCGCATGGCGAGGAAGAACGCCAGGCCGAACGCGGCGAGCGCCACGAACAGGTTCACGCCCACGGCGAGCAGGCTCCCGCCGAGCAGCAGCGCGGCCATAATGGGCAGGTACACGGCCATCACGATGTCTTCCAGCACGCACACGGCCAGGATGGTGGGCGTCTCGCGGTTCCCGAGGCGGCCCAGGTCCGAGAGGATCTTGCTGGCGATGCCGCTGGACGTCAGGTACGTGACGCCGCCCAGCAGCGCGGCGCCCAGCGGCGGGAAGCCCAGCAGGACGCCGGCGATCAGGCCCGGCGTGAAGTTCAGCAGCAGGTCCAGCACGCCCAGTTGCCGGTTGGCGCTGAGGTTGTCGCGCAGTTCCTGGCTGCTGTACTCCAGGCCCAGCGTGAACAGCAGCAGGATCGCGCCGAGTTCCGCGCCGGTGTGGATGAAGTGCTCCGGGTCCTCGCCCAGGTGCAGCAGCAGTTGCAGCAGGATGCCGGCGATCAGGTACAGGGGGATGGGGGTAATCCCCAGCCGCCCGGCGGCCCGCCCGCCGAGCGCGAGGACCATGATCACCGTCCCGAGTTCCAGGAACAGCTGGCCTATCGGCACGTGGGGCTCCGGGGTGGGCTCATCGGGTGGGCCCCGTCCGCAGGGGCGGCGGTTCCACGCTCTCGCCGTTCAGGAGTTTCGCGGCGCGTTTCACGCCGTTCGGCGTGCCGACCACCACGATGGTGTCGCCGCCTTGCAGGATGAATTCCGGGCCGGGCGCAGGCACGGCCTGCCCGTCCCGGATAACGGCCACGATGCTCGCGCCGGTGCGGGTGCGCATCATGGTCTGGCCCAGCGGCACGCCGGCGTAGGGGCTGCCCGCCTCGAAGGGCAGCCAGTCCATGGCGAGACCCTCGATGTCCTGCATGGTCTGCGCCATGCGGCGGGTGACGGTGCTGCCGCCGAGCAGGTCGGCGACCACGGCGGACTCGTCCTCGGTCAGGATGACGCTTTTCTCGGTGGCGTCCGGGTCGTCCTTGGGGGCCACGAAGATCTCGCGCCGGCCGTCGCGGTGCGTGATGACGCCCACGCGTTTGCCGAACCGGCCGTCGAAGTCGTAACGCATGCCCAGGCCGGGCAGCGCGGTCTCGTCCACTTTCACCATGTCTGACAGGATAGCGGCGTGGCCCCGGGCGGCCCGCGGCGCGGTGTGAGAGCATCAGGGGATGCACGAGGCGCACGCGGAGATGTACCTGCTGGTGGCGGGGGTGCTGCTGATCACCAGTCTGGTGGTGGGGCGGATCGGGGGCCGGCTGGGCATCCCGGGCCTGCTGCTGTTTCTGGGGGTGGGCATGCTGGCCGGGTCGGACGGGCTGGGCATTCAGTTCAGCGATTACCGCCTCGCGCAGACCTTGGGCACGGTGGCGCTGGCGTTCATCCTGTTCCAGGGGGGCCTGAGCACCGCCTGGGGGCACACCCGGCCGGTGGTGAAGATGGGCCTGAGCCTGGCCACGCTGGGCGTGCTGGTCACGGCGGGTGTCATGGCGGCGTTCGTGCACTTCGTGTTCGGGTGGGCGTGGCTGCCGGCGTGGCTGCTGGGCGCGATCGTGAGCAGCACCGACGCCAGCGCCGTGTTCAGCGTCCTCAAGGAGCGCGCCCTGGGCCTGAGGGGCCACGTGGCGCCGCTGCTGGAGTTCGAGTCCGGCGGGAACGACCCGATGGCGGTGTTCCTCACGGTGGGGATTCTGGAACTGATCGCGCACCCGGGCGCGGGCGTGCTGAGCATCCTGCCACTGTTCCTCAAGCAGATGATCCTGGGCGCGATGCTGGGCGTGGTGCTGGGCCGCGCGGCGCTGTGGGCGCTGAGCCGCATGGAACTGCAGTTCGAGGGCCTGTACTCGGTGCTGAGCCTCGCGCTGGCCCTGACGATCTTCAGCGCCACGGCCGTCGCGGGCGGCAGCGGGTTCCTGGCGATCTACATCGCCGGGGTGATCCTCGGGAACGCCGAGTTCATCCACAAGCGCTCCCTGATGGCCTTTCACGACGGCGTGGCGTGGATCATGCAGGTGGCGATGTTCCTCACGCTGGGCCTGCTCGTCAACCCGCACGAACTGCTGCCCACCGCCGGCCTGGCGCTGGCGTGCGCGCTGGTGCTGGTGTTCGTGGCCCGGCCGCTCAGCGTGCACCTGGGCCTCGCCCTGAGCGGCATGCCGCTGCCCGAACGGCACATGGTCGCCTGGGTGGGCCTGCGGGGCGCGGTGCCCATCGTGCTGGCGACCTTCCCGCTGGTGGCGGGCGTGCCGCAGGCGCAGACGCTGTTCAACATCGTGTTCTTCACCGTGCTGACCAGCGTGCTGATCCAGGGCACCACCCTCGCCCGGGTCGCGCGGCTGCTGGGCGTGCAGCAGGACCTCCCCGCGCCGCGGCACTACCCGATCTCGTTCACGCCCACCGGGCACAGCAAGAACGCCATGATCGAGGTGCACGTCGCCCCCGGCAGCGCCGCCGACGGCCTGCGCATCATGGACCTGAAACTCTCCCCGGAAACGCTGGTGCTGCTCGTGGACCGCGCCGGCGAGTACCTGATGCCCAAGGGCCCCACCCTGCTGCAGGCCGGGGACACGCTGCTGGTCCTGGCCGATCCGGACGGCCAGGGGGAAGTCCGCGCGAAGCTGGGCCGCCCGGCCCGCCCCTGAACGCACCCGGCCGCGGGACGTCTGCCCTGCACAGACACCGGGCCGCCCCCGGAACGGGCGGGGGTGTTAGCGTGGTCATCATGACGACCGCCGACACCCCCCCTCAGGCCCGCGACACGGCCCTGTTCGACCTGATCGCCAAGGAAGCCGACCGCCAGAAGCACGGCCTGGAACTGATCGCCAGCGAGAACTTCACGTCCGCGGCCGTGCGGGAAGCGCAGGGGTCCGTCCTGACCAACAAGTACGCCGAGGGCTACCCCGGCAAGCGCTGGTACGGCGGCTGCGAGGTCGTGGACCAGGTCGAGCAGCTCGCCATCGACCGCGTGAAGGAACTGTTCGGCGCCGCGTGGGCGAACGTGCAGCCCCACAGTGGCAGCAGCGCGAACCTCGCCGTGTACAACGCCCTGATCGAACCCGGCAGCACCGTGCTCGGCATGGACCTCTCGCACGGCGGACACCTCACGCACGGCAACCCCGTGAACTTCTCCGGCCTGCGCTACCACATCGTCGGGTACAAGGTGAACCCCGACACTGAACTCATCGACATGGACGAGGTGCGCCGCCTCGCGCACGAGCACAAACCCAAGATGATCATCGCCGGCGCCAGCGCCTACAGCCGCCAGATCGACTTCGCCGCCTTCCGCGCCGTGGCCGACGAGGTGGGCGCCGTGCTGTTCGCCGACATCGCGCACATCGCCGGCCTGATCGCCGCCGGGGAACACCCCAACGCCCTGCCCCACGCCCACGTGGTCGCCAGCACCACCCACAAGACCCTGCGCGGCCCGCGCGGCGGCATCATCCTCAGCAACGACCCGGAACTCGGCGCGAAGATCGACCGGGCGGTGTTCCCCGGCTACCAGGGCGGGCCCCTCGAACACGTGATCGCCGCGAAGGCCGTGGCGTTCGGCGAGGCGCTGCAACCCGCGTTCAAGACCTACGCGCAGCAGATCATCAAGAACGCCCGCGCCCTGGCCAGCGAACTCGAAGCCCGCGGGTACCGCGTGGTGTCCGGTGGCACCGACAACCACATGTTCGTGCTGGACCTGCGCCCCCAGGGCCTGAACGGCACCAAGGCCACCAGGCGCCTGGACGCCAACCACATCACCATCAGCAAGAGCACCCTGCCGTACGACACGGAAAAGATCCTGCACGGCGGCGGCATCCGCATCGGCACGCCCGCCGTCACCACCCGCGGCATGACCGAGGCGCACATGCCCACCATCGCCGACCTGATCCACCGCGCCCTGCAGGGCGAAACGGTCATCGACGAGGTGCACGCCTTCGCGAGCGGCTTCCGCATTCCCTGAACAGGGGCAAAGGCAGGACACGATCAGGCCGGGCGCAGTGGCGCCCGGCCTGCACACTTGACTTTGAGGATCAGGTCATCAGTTTCCGTGCGGCGGCCACGGCCCGCAGCAGGTTCAGCGCGTGGTAGCCGAAGTACAGCGTCATGAGGGCCGGGCCCCAGCTTGGGGTCTGGAGGAAGGCCCGCACTGGCCCGAACCCCTCGGTGGCCAGGGTGTGCAGCAGGCCGGCCAGCATGAGGAGCGCGACCAGGGTGATGGGCTTGAGGGTCCAGAACAGGGCCGCGCGGGCGGCCGCGTGCAGGGCGGGACGTGAGAGCAGCCGCCAGCGAAGCAGTACTGCCGTCAGCAGGCCCAGGATCACGCCCAGCAGCAGGGCCTGGACCGCCTCGCCCCGGATCAGATCCGTGAGGCCGACGCACAGCACCCCACACAGAAATGCGCTGTCCTCTATCAGGGCTGCCCGCAGCCCTGGCCAGCCCGCGGCATACCCGGACGGCAGCAGGGCTGCCTCGCGGCGGGTGAGGTGCGCGCGGCGCAGGGCACGGTTCACGGTATGCGGGTCGCCCCAGGTCGTCTGGAGGCCTGCGTCGGGTTCGCCGGCGTCCAGCGCGTCGTGCTGGTGCGTGAGGTACTCGGTCTGGACCCGCGCCGCCGCTTCCGGCGTCAGACCGTGCGTGGCGATGTCCAGCCAGTGCCGGTCGGCCGGGGTCCGGGCTTCGGCGGGCGGGGTCATGTGTGCCCTCCGGCCAGGACCGACTGCACGGCCTGCACCTGGGTGTGCCATTCGCTGCGGGCGCGGCCCAGCTCCCTGTGGCCAGCCTCGGTGAGCCTGTACTCGCGGCGGGTGCGGCCGCCGGCGTTGACCTCGGTGCTGCTCAGCAGGCCGTCTTTTTCCAGCAGGTGCAGGGCGGGGTACAGGTTGCCTTCCTTGGCGCCCAGCACGCCGGCCGAGCGGGTTTTGATGGCCTGGGCGATGGCGTAGCCGTGTTCGGGCTGGCGTTCCAGCACGCTGAGGATCAGCAGGCGGAGCTGGGCTTTCTGGTTCACCCCCGAATTTTACCTATAAATTCAATGCATTGCGAATCGAATTGTGGCCACCAGATCTCAGCTCGGCTCCTGAACAGTCACCCCTACACTGGGGCATGCCTGAACGCATTTCGCTGGAGGCACTGGCGGCGCTGCCGTCCGTGCAGGGGGTGACCGTCTCGCACGCCGGGGATCAGGTGGCGTTCTACGCCGACTGGACCGGCCGGTTCGAGCTGTACGTGCAGAACCTGCGGACCGGGGAACGCCGGCAGCTCACGGACGGGCAGGCGCCGAAGGCGATCCGGGCGGGGTTCGTGTGGAGCCGCGACGACCGGCGCATCTACTTCAGCCGGGACGAGAACGGTGACGAGCGGCAGGCGATGTTCGAGCTGGACGTGAAGGGTGGGGGCGTGCGGGCGCTGCAGCACGACCCGCAGAGCATGGATTACGTGGTGGACGTTCACCCGGACGGGGGGCGGCTGCTGGTGAACAGCACGCGGGGCGGCATGATGAACGTGCACCTGTACGACCTGACCCGCGAGGGCCCGGACGCCTGGACGGCCCTGACCACGCTGGGGAACGCCACGATGGCGGGCGGGTTCAGCCCGGACGGGTCGCGCCTGACCGTGACCACGAACGAGAGTGCGGACCTGCGGAACACCGACGGGTACGTCCTGGGCTCGGACGGAAGCGGGTGGCGCCGGGTGTGGCACGTGCAGGAAGGCAGCCGCGACAGCCTGGGCGACTGGCACCCGGACGGAAAGCACGTGGCGGTGAGCAGTGACGCCAGCGGGGCCGGGCGGGTGGGGCTGCTGAACGTGGACAGTGGGGAGGTGCGCTGGTTCACGCCGGAAGGCGGTCCGGACGAGACGCCGGGGCGGTTCTCGCCGGACGGCCGGTGGCTGAGCGTGATCCGGAACGTGGACAGCACCCTCACGCCCGTGCTGTACGACACGCGCACCGGGGAGGGCCGGGTGCTGAACCTGCCCGCGGGGGTGGCGACCGGGTCGGCGTTCGCGCTGGACGGGCGGGCGCTGGTAATCACGCAGGGCACCACGACCACGCGCATGCAGACGCTGCTGTACGACCTGGCGTCGGACACGGCCGGGGTGCTGCTGCCCGCCGAGTACGGGGACGTGAACCCGGCGGATTTCGTGCCCGGCGAGTACGTGCGTTACCCCACCACGGACGGCCTGACCGTGCCGGCCATCCTGTACCGGCCGCGGGACCTGGACCCGGGCCGGCGGTACCCGGCGCTGGTGCACGTGCACGGCGGCCCGACCGCGCAGTTCTTCCGGATGTTCGACCCGCACGCGCAGTTCCTGGCGGACCGGGGGTACCTGGTGCTGTGCCCGAACATCCGCGGCAGCACCGGGTACGGCGTGGCCTGGCGGGACGCGAACCTGCTGGACTGGGGCGGCCGGGACCTGGCGGACGTGGCGGCCGGCGCGGCGTATCTGAAGTCCCTGCCGGAGGTGGACCCGGAGCGCCTGGGCATCTTCGGCGGGAGTTTCGGCGGGTACATGAGTTACCTCGCGCCGGTGAAGTACCCGGACCTGTTCCGGGTGAGCGTGCCGATCGTGGGCATCAGCGACCTGCGGCAGCTGCACGAGGACAACAGCCGCGTGATGCCGCAACTGGGGTATTACTTCCGCACCATGATGGGCGACCCGGAGGAGAACGCGGCGCTCTGGGCGGACCGGAGCGCCGTGACGCACGCCGCGCACTTAAAGGCGCACATGTTCATGATGCACGGTACGAACGACCCGCGCTGCCCGGTGAATCAGGCGCGCGGGTTCCGGGACGCGCTGGTCGCCGGCGGGAAGCGGGAGGGCGAGCACTTCGAGTACGTGGAGTTCGGGGATGAGGGGCACGGCTCGGCGGACATCGCCGGGAAGACCCGCAGTTACCGCCTGATGGCGGAGTACTTCGCCCGGCACCTGTAAGGCTGACCGGGATGGGCCCGGCTGATCTCCCGCCGGGCCTGAGGCGGGGTCAGCGGCGGCGGGCGGCGCGGTCGGCGTCCCGCTGCGCTTCCTCCTGCGCGCGGACCTGTTCCTGCCGGCGCCGTTCCTGCGCCCAGCCGTAGGAGCGCACGGCATCCACGGTGAACCACACGGCCAGCACGCCCGCCAGGGCGCCCCAGATCAGGCTGCCGCGGGAGAACGCGACGAAGGCCAGCGCGGCGCACGCCAGCGCCAGGAGGAGACTGCCCGCAAACACGACATGGGGGGGAACGCGACGGCCGAACATGCCCTCACCTTACCGCCTGGAACGCGGCCTAGCTGTGGTCGGGTTCCAGGCTCCTGCGCAGCCACTCCTGGAAGTCGCTGTTCGCGCGGTCGTACTGCAGGGCGATGATCTCGGGGACCTCGTAGGAGTGGAGCTCGCGGATGCGGGCTTCGAGGTCGGGGTACTTTTCCCCGCTGGTCTTGATGACCAGCATGCTTTCGGGGTCCTCGGCGACGTCGCCGTGCCAGCGGTACACGCTCTGCAACCCGCCGATGATGTTCACGCAGCCGGCCAGCCGTTCCTGAACGAGCGTCCGAGCAAGGGCCGGAGCACGCTCCGGAGGAACCGTAACCAGCACGACCAATGACATAGTGCCCGCAGCATAGCGTCCCGCCTGCCGGGCACAGTAGCTCCCCGCAATTCATTGAATGGCCGCTGGAAAACGTAAACAAATGCGCAATTTGCTTCTCGCGGCCGCGTCCGCCTCAGGTGTTACCCTCGGACCATGCGGACTGCCGTCCTGATCGTCATTCTGGCCATCCTGGCCGTCTTCGCGTGGCTGAACCGCTTCGCGCTGATGTTCCCCCACACCCTCGACCTGGGCTTCATCGTGTACAAGGGCGTGCCGCTGGGCCTGATCCTGCTACTCACCGGAATCGCCGTGAGCCTGCTGTTCTACTTCTGGGCGGGCGTGCGCGGCCTGCGCGCCCAGGCCGACAGCGCCAAGCTGCTGCGCGACATGGAAGCCCTGCGCGCCAGCCTGGACAGCGCCGAGGGCAGCCGCTTCCAGCAGCTTCAGGCGCACATCGACAATCGCATCAACGCGCTGGGCAGCGGCACCAGCCCGGACGTCACTGCCCTGAACGCCCGCATGGACGCCCTGCAGCGCGACGTGACCCTGCAACTCGACCAGCTTGACGACTACCTCAAGCGCAAGCTCGGTTGAGTCTCCCCTCCCGGCCGCCCGCTCCAGCCTGGCTGGGCGGGCGGTCTGTGCTGGGCCGGGCCGGCCCTCCCCTGTGCAGGCCGTTGTGAACCCAGTCCAGAACGCCCGGGGACAGGCGCCTAGAATGCGCGGAGTCATGGCTCTAGACCGTTTTTTCCGCCGTCGCCGGCCGCAGCCGCAGGCGACCCCCGACCTTCCGGACCTGTGGACGAAGTGCCCGGCGTGCAAGGAGGGGCTGTACAACCGGGAGCTGGAAGCGAACGCCTTCGTGTGCCCCAAATGCGGGCATCACCTCCGCACGGACGCGGCGCAGCGCGTGGCCGTGCTGCTCGACCCGGAGTCCTTCGAGCAGATGTCGGGCCGGGTGCAGCCCACCGATCACCTGGGCTTCGTGGACACCGAGGCGTACACCGACCGTCTGAAACGCGCCCAGGCGAAAACCGGCCGCCCGGACGCGATCCTGACCGGCACCGGGCGCATTCACGGGCTGGACGTGGTGGTGGCGGTCATGGACTTCGCGTTCAGTGGCGGCAGCATGGGCAGCGTGGTGGGTGAGGAGATCGCCCGCGCGGCCGAGGACGCCGCGCGGCGCGGCTGGCCGCTGATCGTGGTGGCGGCCAGCGGCGGCGCCCGCATGCAGGAAAGCGCGCTGTCGCTGATGCAGATGGCGAAGACGACCGTGGCCCTGGAGGACCTCACGACGGCCGGCGTGCCGTACGTGAGCATCCTGACGGACCCGACGACCGGCGGCGTGACCGCCAGTTTCGCCACGGTGGCCGACGTGATTCTCGCCGAGCCCGGCGCCCTGATCGGCTTCGCGGGCCCGCGCGTGATTCAGCAGACCATCCGCCAGCACCTCCCCGAGGGCTTCCAGCGCGCCGAGTTCCTGCTCACGCACGGCATGGTGGACGACGTCGTGGACCGCCGCGAGCAGCGCGCGTACCTCGCGTCCCTGCTGGGCGTGCTCATGAAGCGCCCCGCGGAGGTGAGCGCATGACCGCGGCCGACACGCTGAGGGAACTGGAAACGCGCCTGCGTGACCTGGAAGCGACCGCCGGGAAGGCCGGTCCGGAATCCGCCGCTGCCCTGGGCCCGGCCATCGAGGCGCTGCGCTCGGAAGTGGGCCGCCTGCGCGCCGAGAGCGGCACCGGGATGGGCCGCTGGGAGCGGGTGCAGCTCGCCCGCGCGCAGGGCCGGCCCACCGCGCTGGACTACGTGGAGCGGCTGTGCACCGAGTTCCACGAGCTGCACGGCGACCGCCGCTACGCCGACGACCCCGCCCTGATCGGCGGGCCGGCCCGCTGGAACGGGGAGCCGGTCATGCTGCTGCTGCAGCAGAAGGGCCGGGACACCAAGAGCAAGATCAAACGCCGCTTCGGCAGCGCGAACCCGGAAGGGTACCGCAAGGCCGTGCGCCTGATGGACCTGGCGGACAAGTTCGGGCTGCCGGTGGTGGCGCTGGTGGACACGCAGGGCGCCTACCCGGGCCTGGAGGCCGAGGAACGCGGGCAGGGCTGGGCGATCGCGGAGAGCATCCGCCGCATGCTGAACCTGCGCGTGCCGGTGGTGAGCGTCGTGATCGGCGAGGGCGGGTCCGGCGGGGCACTGGCGGTGGGCGTGGGCAACCGCGTGCTGATCCAGGAGAACGCCTGGTACAGCGTGATCTCCCCGGAAGGCGCGGCCAGCATCATCTGGAAGGACGCCACCAAGGCCCCCCTGGCCGCCGAGGCCCTGAAGCTGACGGCGCCGGACCTGCTGGAGATGGGCATTGTGGAGGAGGTCATCGCGGAACCGGCGGGCGGCGCGCACCTGGACATGGACGGGGCCGCCCGGGCGGTGGGCGAGGCGGTGAGCCGCCACCTGCAGGAGCTCGCGGGCCTGAACGCCGAGGAGCTGCTGCGGCAGCGCCACGACCGCTTCCGGGCGCTGGGGGCGTACACCGAGACCGATGCCTGAGCCCGCTGCACCCGGGCGGCCGCTGCGGGTGCTGGCGCTGTGCTTGGGGAACATCTGCCGCAGCCCGCTGGCCGAGGCGCTGGTGCGCCGGGAGCTGGCTGCGGCGGGTGTGCCGGCCGTGGTGGACAGCGCCGGCACCGCCGACTGGAACGTGGGCCGTCCGGCCGACCCGCGCAGCCGGGAGGTAGCGCAGCGACACGGCCTGGATCTGGGCGGGCGTGCGCGGCAGCTGACCCGGCAGGATGTTCAGGCGTTCGACGTGATCCTGGCGATGGACGCCATCAACGCCCAGGATGCCCGAGCCCTGGTGGCGCAGGCGGGCGGTGCGGCGGCCCGCGTGCACCTGATGCGCGAGTGGGATCCGGAGGCCCCTGGTGCGGACGTCCCGGACCCGTACTACGGCGGCGCGGAGGGGTTCGAGGACGTGTACCGCATGCTGGAACGCAGCGCCTGGGGCTTCGCGCAGGCGATGCGGCCGCCGGGCCCCTGAGCAACATGGAGAAGCACCCCCGCCCGTGCTGGGCGGGGGTGCATTGTTGTGATCCTGGGGTCAGTTCAGGATGCGTTTCAGGTGCAGGTAGATCTCGTACCAGTCCTGCTTGTCGCGGGGGCGTTTGCCGCGCAGTTCGATGCGGGACAGGGTGCGCACCCAGTCGGGCGTGATCTGCGGTCCCAGGGTGGGGTCGCTGATCAGGTCGGCGAGGCCCTTGGGCAGGGCGCCCTCGGTGGACGCGCCGTAGAATTCGACGCCTTCAAGCAGGTCGTGGACCGTGATCTGGTACGCGCCGGCGAGCGTCTGGAGGGTTTCCAGGCTGGGGTTGGTGCGGCCACGTTCGAGGTCGCTGAGGTACGGGACGCTGATGTCGGCGACCTCGGCGACGTCTTTGAGCCGCAGCCCTCGTTCGCTGCGGAGTTCACGGAGTCGTTCGTGCAGTTTCATATTCACCTCCTGGGCTGCGGCTTGGCCTCTGATTTCCTGCCTGGGGGGCGGGCGCGGGGTCATTTCCGGCGTTTGCCTGTGGGCAGAATCGGGCAGCCTTGATTGGAGTGTAACACCGCCCTCCAGTACGGTCAATACAGAATGCTCTTCTTTCCTTCTTGCCTCCCCGGAGGCGATCTGCTACCATCGTAATCAAGAAGGCCTTTTCAACTCGAATGCTCTCCTGCACGCCAGAAACCGGCGTCTTTCCCCTCGCAGCCCACCGGCTGGAAGGAGCACCTCATGCGCGCCCTGGACACCATCGCCGAAAGCATCCGCCTCGGTTCCGCCCACCCCACCAAGATCCTGAACACCCTGATCGAGGTCGAGAACGAGGGCGGCCTGGGCGCCGTGCGCCGCATCGAACGCCAGCTCTCCCTGGGCACCGCCGCCCTGCGCCAGCGCCAGCACCCGCATGCCGACCTCTCCCAGACCTGGCTGGGCGCCGCCCGCGCCTACCTGATCACCCAGGCCGAACGCAAGCACGCCGTGTGACACCCGCGGGCCCCGGCCCACGGCCCGCCGCAGGGGGAGTCCATGCCCAGCACGTCCCCACCCGCCCCAAGTGAACCGCCCCGGCCGCCGCTCCCTCGCCCCCCGCTGAGCCTGACCCCACCCCCGGCGGGACCGGGAAGAGGAAAACCTGCTCTCCAGCTGCCCTAGGCGAGCAAGGCCCGGACGGAATGTCCGGGCCTGCGGCTTTGCGCCTGCTTACTTCAGGTTGTAGATGTCCTCGTACTTCGCGTGCAGGTATGCCACGTATGGATCGGCGGTCAGGGGCCGGCCGGTGGCCTGCACGGTGAGCTCCTCCGGCGTGCGGCTGCGGCCATGCCGGTGCACGTGCTGCACCAGCCACTCGCGCAGCGGGCCGTACTCGGCCGCCTGCACGCCCGCCGCGATCGCGGGATCCCGCTGCGCGGCCTCCAGCAGCTGCACGCTCAGCAGGTTCCCCAGGGTGTACGTGGGGAAGTACCCGATCAGCCCGGCCGACCAGTGAATGTCCTGCAACACGCCCTGCGCGTCGTCGGGCGGCGTGAGCCCCAGGTCCTCCTGCATCTGCGCGTTCCAGGCCTCGGGCAGGTCCGCGACCTTCAGGCTGCCGTCCAGCAGGCGCATCTCCAGTGCGAAGCGCAGCATCACGTGGAAGTTGTACGTCACCTCGTCGGCCTCCACGCGGATCAGGCTGGGGTTCACGCGGTTCACGGCGCGGTACAGCGCCTGCGGGTCCAGGCCGCGCGTGACCTCCGGCGCCACCCGCTCCAGTTCCGGGAAGTACCGCTCCCAGAACGGCAGGCTGCGCGCCAGCAGGTTCTCGAACATCCGCGACTGGCTCTCGTGCACGCCGAGGCTGGTGCCGGAACTCACGGGCGTGCGCGCCCAGTGGGCGGCCACGCCGCGCTCGTACATGGCGTGCCCCGTCTCGTGCCACGTCCCGAACAGGCACGCCGGCCAGTAGTCCTCCACGCGGGTGGTGATGCGGATGTCGCTGCGGCTGAAGTTCGTCTGGAAGGGGTGGGCGCTCTCGTCCTGCCGGGCGAAGTCCGGCTGCAGACCGAACGCCTCCCCGGCCACCTGCCACGCAAACGCCTTCTGCGCCCCGGCCGGGAAGGGCCGGGTCAGCACGCTGTAGTCCGCGGCGTTCCCGGCCGCCACGATGCGGCGCAGCAGCGGCCGGGTGCGTTCGCGCAGGTCGTCGAACACGGCCTGCACCTGGGTAGCGTGCATGCCGGGCTCGTAATCGTCCATCAGGACGTCGTAGGGGTGCGCGTCCGGGTCCCGCAGCTCCGCCTTGCGGCGGGTCAGGTCCAGCACGCGCTGCAGGTGAGGCTGGAACACCTTGAAGTCGCTGTTCTGCCGGGCCTCCACCCAGGCGTGGTGGGCGTCGCTGCACGCGCGGGTGTACTCCTCCACGAACTCCGTGGGCAGCTTCGTGGCCTTGTCGTGATCGCGGCGGGTGACCCGCAGCACGGCCCCGTCGGTGTCGTCCTGCGGGTGGGCGCCGTCCAGCAGGGCGGCCGTCTGCGCGTCCGTGAACAGTTCATGCGCCAGACCGGCCAGGGTCGCCATCTGCTGCCCGCGAATCTCCCCGGCCTCGGGGGGCATGTATGTCTCCTGGTCCCAGGACAGCAGGCCGGCGGCGGCCTTCAGGTCACTGATCTGTCCCAGACGGCGCCGAAGTTGATCCATGCTCATGCCCACAGCCTACGGTGACCCGCGCCGGGGTCCGCCATCTGGCCTACCCGGCGCTACTGCCAGCGCTCCCGCCGCTCGGACGCCCCGCCCAGCAGCAGCGGCCGCACCTCCCCGATCAGGTACAGGCTGCCGCACACCAGCGCCAGCGGAGCCTTCAGGGCCCGCAGAACGTCCAGGGCCTCGGCAGGCGACGGAGCCACGGTGACCGGCACGTCTGGGAACAGCGGCGCCAGTGCCTGCGGGTCGGCTGCACGCGGACTCAGCACCGCCCGGGTGAGAATCACGCACTCCGCCAAGGGCACCAGGGCCGCCGCCACGCCGCTCAGGTCCTTGTCTCCAGCCGCGCCGAACACCACCGGCAGCCGCTCCACGCCCAGTTCCCGGAGGGCCGCCACGAGTGCCGCCGCGCCGTCCGGGTTGTGCGCGCCGTCCAGCAGCACCCGCCCCCCCGCGAAGGGCAGCACCTCCAGGCGCCCCGGCCACACGGTCCCCGCCGCGCCCGCCCGAATGGCTTCAGGGCTCACCCCAAGCCGGTGGGCGGCCAGCGCCGCCAGCGCGGCGTTCCGGGCCCCGTGCGCCCCCAGCAGCGGCGTGCGGAAGCTCAGGCTGGCGCCGTCTGGCAGACCAAGCGTCACCTCCGCCCCCTCCCATCCCAGGGAGCGCACCTCCAAGGGCAGGTCATCGAGCGCCCAGAGGTCCGCACCCTCCTGGTCCAGGATGCCGCGCAGATCCGGGTTCACCCCAGTCACCGCCGGCCGTCCGGCCCGCAGGATGCCGGCCTTCTCCGCCGCGATCGCCTCGTGCGTCTCCCCCAGGATCTCCGTGTGGTCCAGGGCCACGTTCGTGATCACGCTCAGCGCCGGGCTCAGCGCGTTCGTCGCGTCCAGCCGGCCGCCCAGTCCCACCTCCATCACCGCCACGTCCACCCCAACCCGGGCGAACAGCAGGCACCCCAACGCCGTGACGATCTCGAAGAACGAAGCCCCGACCTCCTCCGCGTGCGGCCGCACCTGCTGGAGGGCTGCCTCTACCTCTGCGGTCTTCAGTGACTCTCCAGCCACCTGAAACCGCTCGGCGAAGTGCGTCAGGTGCGGACTGGTGAACAGCCCCACCCGCCGGCCCTCGGCCTGGAGTATGGCGGCCAGCGTGGCGGCCGTGCTGCCCTTTCCATTGGTTCCACCCACCAGGAACGACTGAAAGCGGTCCTGTGGGTCACCCAGCCGGCCCAGGAGCGCCTGCACGCGGCCCAGGCCGGGGTGAATGCCGAACCGCTGCCGGGCGAACAGCCAGTCCAGCAGCGGCGAGGGAACAGCAGAAGCGTCAGTCACCCGGGCAGCATACGGCGCCACGGGAAGGGGCCACGGTGATGCGACCGCTCGTCCTTCCCCGCTCACGCCTCTGGTGCGAAGTACCTCTCCAGGGTCGGCACGATCTGCTTCTTCCGGCTGATGCGGTTGCCCAGATCGGCCACGCCGTCCGTAGCCTCCACACCAAACGCTTCCCGGAGTACCTTCTCCTCCGTGGCGCTCAGCACGAAGGTCCGGTTCGTCTCGTTCAGGATGTCCACCACGCTCAGCAGCACGCCGTTCAGACCGTCCTCCGCGCGGGCCTCGTCCATCGCCCGCAGCAACTCTTCCTTCCGGCCGAACACGTAGGCGGGGTTCGTCGTCTCGATCACGCCCACACCCCACTGCTGCGCCGGCTCACCGAACGGGAACACCTTGTAGTCCATCTTCAACAGCTGCGCAGCGGGCGTGTCCCCGAGGTCGCTCTTCGCCGCGAACATCGCCAGCGCGTACGCCTCCACATCCGTCACGCCGGCAACTGGCGCCAGGAAGGCCACCGCGTCCCGGTCATCCTGCGTCGTCGTCGGGCTGCGGAAGTGCAGCGTGTCACTCAGGATCGCGCTCAACATCAACTTCGCGTCCAGGGCCTCAACATCCAGCCCCGCCTCACGGTGCAGTTTCAGCAGGATCGTCCCCGTGCACCCCACCGGCTCAAACCGCAGGAAGGGTGGCTGCGAAGTCGTCAGGTCACCCAGCTTGTGGTGGTCCACCACGCGTGTCACGGTGAGTTCCGCGATGTTCGGCGCGGACTGACCACTCTCGTTGTGGTCCACTAGCGCCACCGGTGTCCCCGCCGCCAGGGCCGGCAGCATAGGCGGCGCCTCCATCCTCAGTTCACGCAGGACAAACGCCGTCTCAAAATTCAGGTCGCCCAGCCGGTACGCCTGGGCCGGCACGCCCAGCCGCGTGAGAAGGTGCGCGTACACCAGCGCCGAGGAGATCGCGTCCGTATCCGGGTTCGTATGGCCAAACACTGCAAGCATACGCACAGTCTAGCGGCGGACTGAAGCGGGCAGGGTGTCATTGCGCTCCGGGCATATGTGAAACGCAACAGCAAAACCCCCGCCGAAGCGGGGGCCTTGAGTCAAGCCTGAAGCTTGAAGATCAGAACTTGAAGGTGTAGCCGACCTTGAAGCCCTGGGCGACGCTGGTGGGCGCGCCGTTGGCGGCGGGGGCGTTCAGATCGTAGTAGCGGAAGACGCCGTAGTTGGCGGTCAGGCCGTTCCAGCCGATCTGGGTGTAGACGCCGTCCATCTTGGCGGAGTCGTTACCGGTAGCGTTGGAGCCGTACAGGTAGGGGCTGGCGGCATTGAAGGCGTTGTTGGCGCTGCCGATCATGACCGGAGCGATACCGCCGTTGCTGCTGTTCACGCCGAAGCCCTGGTAGTAGGCGTAGCCGAGCTTGACGCTGGCGCCGGGCACGACCACGTTGTTGAGGCTGATGCCGACCTGGCCGAGCAGTTCGGTCTTGGTGCCGCTGGGCTGCACGCCGAAGGCCGTGTCCGCGTTGGTGATGCGGTTGGCGACGTTCAGGTACATGCTGGGGGAGAAGGGCACGCTGGTCAGCTCGGGGGAAGCCAGTTTGATGCCGTACTTGACGGTGTTCTGGTTCTGAGCGTAGGCCGTGGTGTCCGTGTTCGTCAGGATGCTGTAGTGGAACATGGGGGCGACGGTGAAGCCGCCGAGGGTGGCGCTGTAGTCGCCGTAGACGTAGAAGCGGTTGGTCTTGCTGACGGTGAAGTACACGTCACCCAGGGTCAGGTTGAGGTTCTTGACCAGGGCGTTGGCCGCCGTGCCGCTGTGGCTGACCTGCGCGCCGAAGCTGCTGGTCATGGTGAAGGGGACAGCGGAGATGCCCATGCCGACGCCGGTGGCGCCGATGTACTGGCTGGAGCCGGTGTAGGCGCTGTTGGCACCGTCAGCGGCCACGCCGTTGATGGTCAGGTTGTTGTAGAAGGCGACCAGCTGCAGGGCGCTGATCTGGGCGCCGGCCTTGACGCCGAAGCCGGTGATGCGGCCATTGCCCCACCAGTCGGTGCGGGTGTCGCCGTAGGCGCCGAGGGCCACGGGGCCGACGGTGGTGCCGAGGGCAGCGCCGAAGCCGATCTGGTTCGGCACGTAGGGCAGGGTGTTGACACCGTTGACCGCGAGGTAAGGGGTGTCGCTCATGCCAGCGTTGGCAGGGGTGTTGTCCTGGGGCAGGCCAACGGTGAAGGCGCTGTCGCTGGGAGCGAAGGCAGGGTTGATGGCGCGGGCGTTCGCACCGAACTTGACGATGCCCAGGTCAGCGCGCGCTTCCAGGTAGCCGGCCGCGTCAGCGTCAGTCTGGATGTTGGGGAACTGGCCCAGGGTCGCCAGGCGGCCCGTGTTGGGGAAGCTCAGGACGCCTTCACCCTTGAGGTTCAGCACGCCGAACTTCACGTTGAAGTCAGTGCCGAAGCCGGTGCGGTTGCCTTCCACGATGGCGGCGGACACGCCGAAGGTGCCGGCAGCGGGCTTGTAGGCCATGCGCACGCCGTAGTAGTTGGCGCTGTCCAGCCCGTTGGTCATGTAGGGGCTGTTGGTGTTGCCCAGCACGACGGTCAGGTCGGGAGCGCCGGGGAGGGAAGCGGCAGCCAGGTTGAACACGATGCCGCGGCGGGTCTCGTTGTCATCGCTGTTGTTGAACAGGTAGTCCTGGAACTTGAAGTTGCTGCTGTAGGCGCTGTAGTCGGCGCTGAACTTCTGGCCGGCCAGGGTGCCGCTGACGCCAGCGCTGTCCAGCGTGACGTAGACGTCGCCCGCGTTGATGTCCCAGAAGTTGCCCACGCCGAAGTTCAGGTAGGCGTCGTTGACGGTCACGACGCCGCCGATGGTGCCGAGCTGGCTGGCCTTCACGCCGAAGGTCAGGCTGCCGGTGTTGTAGTCCTTGCCGGTGTCGACGGTGGTGACGTCGCCGTCACGGAAGCCGCCGTTGGAGGCCGACTGGGGGGTGTTGGCGGTGAGGCGGTCCACGTCGAAGCCCACAGTGCCCTGGACGAGGTTCAGGCGGCCGAAGGTGCCGCTGAAGCCGCCGCTGACGCTGAACTTGGGGGCCTTCTCGAGGTTGGTGACGCGGGTGTCGATGCCGGCCACGCGGTTGGTGAGGTTGTCGAAATCGGCGCGGAGCACGAAGTCGCTCTGGGCGGCTTCAACGGCGCTGACGCGGTCCTGGAGGTCCAGGATGTCCTGGTTCAGGAGGACGGTCAGGTCGTTCAGGGCGGCGATGTTGCTGGCGTTGTCGTCAACGTCGGCACGGAGGGTGTCGTAGTTGGCGGTCAGTTCGTCGACGCTGGTGTTCAGGGCGGCGAGCTGGTCGGTGATGCCCTGGAGGGCGGTGGGGTCGCCTTCGACGGCGCCGAGGGCGTTGACGCGCTCCTCGAGGCGGGCGAAGTCTTCCTTGCTGACCATGTTCTCTTCGAGGTCGGTGACGCGCACGCCGAGGGCGGCGAGGTCAGCGGCGAGTTCCTGCACGGCGTTCTGCAGGGCGGTCAGGACTTCCTGGTCGAGGCCGTCAACGGCGACTTCGCCGCTGCGCATCTGGTCGAGCAGGCGGGCGATGATCACGGCCGCTTCGTAGCGGGTGAGGTTCTGCGTGCCGCGGAAGGTGCCATCGGGGTAGCCGAGGATGATGCCGCGGCTGACGAGCTTGTCGATGGCGTCCTTGGCCCAGTGACCGGCGGGAACGTCGGTCAGCGCGGGAACCTGGGGAGCGCTGGAGGTCGCCGTGGTCTGCGCGGCGGCCATGCTGCCGAAGGTCAGCGCGGCGGTGAGGATGAGCAAGCCTTTCTTCATATGAACCCCCAAGAGGTGTCGCGCAGTCGGAGCGTGGTGCGGCTCTGAAGGTGACGTTGGGGCGAGTTGCCGAGTTTCCTCTCCCGGTGTGGATCGCCGTGTCCGCTTCGATGCGCAACCTGACCCACGTGGTGCCTTAAGGCGTTTGTGAAGTCAGATCAGGCGGATGATACAAGCATGAAGGTGCATGGTCAACCCTGAAACGCATAAAAACACTGATTTTTAGGCTGTTTGGCCCATTTCTGATCAAGCGATTAAGTTTTGACGGTGGGTGTGACTCTCATCATCCGAGAATGTGTGAGACCTTTCCGCAAAATGAA